>NZ_VPDX01000015.1:0-77838 GCF_013417475.1 Acinetobacter sp. YH12249
CTCATGAAATACGGTATTCTGATGTGACAAAACCTGAATCCTGGTCGTTAAAGTGTTTGTTTGCACTCATATTTTAACTGTTAGGACTCAGGTTTTTTTATTTAAAGCAAACTATGGGACAGCAGTGTCATATGATCCTTCTTTTTTATGTATGTATAATTTTGAGATGATTAAGGCTGATAGAGTTCCATCACCACGTGTACGCAAGTATCGCCTTTCGCAGACTGAATATCCAGCATTCCACCCATGCGTTCAATACGCATTTTCATACTGCGCATACCAATGCTCATGCCATTTTTCTGCACCATCTCCGGATTAAAACCGATACCATTGTCCTGAATTTTTAAAGTCAGTTGATGTGGTTGTGTATATTCCATACTCACACTCACTTTTATGGCCTGACTATGCTTGATAATATTGGTCAAGCTTTCTTCTACCACACGGATCAGGGTCAGACATTGTAAAGCCGTAGGTTCACGCTGCCAGACTTTAGGAAATGACCATTCTACGGCGATATCCATTTCTTCCAGCAATTGAGTAAATCGGTAACGTACTGGCGCAATCCAGATCACTGGCGTTTCAGGCACTTTATTGTCAATAGAAGAACCGCTATCGATGATTTGACGCAGGTCATCCCTAAGCAGCTTCAGCATGGATAAAAACTGCCGGTTAGAAATATTTTCGTTACTTTGATCCACCAGAATCATGGAACGTACAATCGAGCCCCCCAGTCCATCATGCAGTTCATGTGATAGATTAATCCGTTCCTGCAAACGCACATTATCCAGTTCCAGCTTATGCTGATCACTCAAGCTTTTATTTAGATCTGCACTGACTTGCCGTACTTTGGATTCCAGCTGCGTATTAAATTTTTCGATTTTTTTAATATTACGATTCAGTCGTGTCCCCATAATTAGCACGACAAACAGGATAATAATCGGTGATGTATAAGGTGATAAAGGTGAGAATTCACTAACCGCCGTTTGACCCAGAATGATCAGATCTATAATGACACACAGCAAAATTCCCCACAGACAAAGCATCAGAAACAGATATTCGCCATTTCGAGTTTTAATTGCCCAGTAGCTAACATAGATGACACAACTAATATAAAGCAGCACATAGCAGACAAAAGCAACACTTAGCACTGCTTCTAAATGATCTAAAGAACTGGCTATGATGAATAGACTGAATAAAGCAGTCACCCCGATAAGTCCCCGCTCCAAACGCTGAAATTTCTGCTTCAAGAACCGAATTAGATACAGACAAAAACAGTGCATATAGAGGATAAAGAAAATCAGATTGGCTTTACCGGCCCATATACTGGAGGGAAAAGGAAAATTCTCTGTGGTTAATACATTGGAGATAAACAGAATCCACAATAATGAACTCAACGCCAGCCAGCCAAAAGTGGTTTCTGAACGTCGGAATAGCCAGATAATCAGGCTAATGACTCCAATCGTACCGGATAGAATCATATTGATCTGAAAGAGCGTACGGCGATCCCAGATCTTTTTTGAGTAATGCTGGTCATTGGCCATGATGTTGTGAAATTCAATTCTGCCAAGCCCTGCACCCTGGAAACTATAGCCTCGTACATAAATCAGCAGTTCATTGTCTGTCTGCTTCAAGCCCGCAATGGGCAAAATCCAGTAACGTGGTACATTCCAGCTTTTAGACAAAGGCTCTTGCAGGTTTTGATCCGACCACAGCAGATCATCATTCAGGAAAACAGCTCCAGCAGAGTTCAGATAATCAATACCAAAAACAATGGGTTCAGCGAGACGTATATTGTCCTGACAAGACCAACCCCAGCGAATTTTATACCAGGCACCCCCATTATATTTTGGCCAGTTATTTTTCCAGTTATCCGGCAATGTTACAGGTTGCCAGCCCGCCTCCGGAATTTCGAGATGACTCGGGACTTGAACTTTTTGTTGCTGTTCAATATTCACCTGACAAAGCTCGTTAATCTGAAAATTATTCTGTGCCAGACTGATGCAAGAGAATAGGCTCAGCCAGCTCCCTATTATCAATAAAGCGATGAGCCTTAATCTTTGTCCAACCATCTTGCTAATAGATAGCGTTTGCACTAAAGAATACCTAAATGCCGTGCTGTGCTGACTGCTTTGGTTCGCTTGCTGACAGAGAGCTTGCGGTAAATATGCTTGATATGACTCTCTACGGTATAACGTGACACGCAGAGTTCATCAGCAATTTCACGATTGCTGAGTCCCTGTGCCACCAATGAAAGAATTTCTTTTTCCCGTTGAGTCAAGCTTTCCTGTTCAGGATCAAGTACGATCTGCTCCAAAGAGGAAGATGGCTCTGAACTGGAAATCTGCTTGAGAATTTCCCGTGCAATAAAAGGATCAATGGGTGCACCGCCACGCAAAATACTACGAATTGCCAGACTTACTTCTGTATCATCGCGTTCCTTGAGTACATAACCGGTTGCTCCCGCCTTAATTGCTTTTAACAAGCTATCCTGAGTGCTCCAGGCAGATACCACTAGTATTAAGGTTTGTGAACCGAGCTCATGTATTTTTTCAATAATGGAAATGCCATTTCCATCTGGCAGTCCAAGATCAATCAGTGCTAAACAGAACGGTTCTTGTTGCAGAAGATATTCGGCTTCCCTGACATTATTGGCGAACAGCAATACCTCATCACTATATCCCAGATCCTTCAAAATATTTTTTAAACGGCACTGAATGACATATTCGTCTTCAACAATTAATACAGGTACCGGTAGTACGGCGTCTTGTGCTGTCATAAGCACACCCCTTATCGTTATTCTTATTACCCCATTGAAATTAAAATATAAACAAAAAAAGAAGAAAAATCATGAGTTTTTTTAACTTTATTGTGAGTAGCTCTAAGTATGAATAATTTTGAAAGCAGAGTTCTTGTTCTTGGAAAATTCAAAGTTATAAACCATAAAAATGCCATCTATTTTCAGATGGCAATTTTTTTATCTTCCAAATATTAGGAGCAGTTTATTTTTTGCTTTTCTTCTCAGGACCATATTGCTGCTTCAAATACTCCACAATATCTTTGGACTCAAACATTTTTGTATTGGTATTTGGGTCAACGAGATAAGGAACCTGAATATTATCTCCCATTACTTTTAAGACCTGTTCACGCTTACCACCCGGTAAAGGTTCATATTTCCCCGGTTTTAAACGCAGTTTTGCCAGACCTTGATCCTGCCAACGTTCTTTTGCCACATTATGATAGATGTAAGGGATTTCCAGTTCAGACAATACGCCACGGACAATACGGGTATAGGGACTGGCTTCAAAGCCCCACAGCTCAAGAAGCTGTTCAGGCGCAGGGCTATTCTTCGACAACGGTTTAGCCATGCCACCACGTAGACCATTCACCATCGTACCTGCAATGGCAGCAACCGGCACTTTTGGATAATTTGAATATTTGGCTGGAGTCTTACCTGTCTTGCCATAATGCTTAAACAGGTGATGAATAATATCCTGAGATTCGTATAGCTTATCTCCGGTATTTTCATCTACTAAAAATGGAAACTGAAGTTTGCCACCTTGCTGTTTCACTTCGGGACGAAAGCGTTTACCGCCTCGTGGGCACGGATACACTTCATAATCGAGGTTCAGTAAAGTCATCACCTCACGAACACGACGACAAAATGGTGATCCTTCATATTCATAAAGCTTGAGAGGCTTTTCAGGCTGATTCGGAAATGGTGTCCCAGTCGTACCACGTCCACCTTCCAGAAATGCGGATGCCAATGCCTGTGCTACTTTAATCTGATGGCCTAACATATCGTCTGTCCTCTTTATTATTTTCAAACCGTGAAAGCAGCAATCTAAACTGCCTGACTTCCACGGTATAGCTTGTTTTTGTATATTTTCAATAACCGGAATTAGTCCACCAGTTGCTCTTTGGACAGGACAATGCCGTTGTTATCAGCATAGACATATTCACCTGATTTAAAGGTCACGCCACCAAAATAAAGCGGCACATCAACTTCACCAATACCTTTACGATTGCTCTTCTGTGGAATTGAAGCCAGTGCATGCACACCAAGATCAAGTTCAGCAATCGCATCGACATCACGGACACAGCCGTAGATAATCACACCATTCCAGTGGTTTTTCACCGCAGATTCAGCAATCAGGTCACCCATCAATGCACAGCGCATCGAAGCACCACCATCTACAACCAAAACCTTGCCGGAACCATCTGTCGCCAATAACTCTTTTACGCGAGAGTTATCTTCAAAGCATTTTACGGTCACAATCTGGCCGCCAAAGCTTTTACGTGCACCATAGCTTCTAAAGAATTTGCCATCTAGGCATGGGGTGACTACCTGCAGGTCTTTATCCGGATTGTCATCAAGCAGGTCACAAGTTACAAATGGTACGCTGGACACGATTTTTTACCCTCATTTCATTTTTTGTATGGCTAAATTATCATAAATTTCAAATTTCACAGTCTGATTCAGCGCTGCATATACCATAGTATGAGCCACCTGCTCTGCTGTCACTGGCTTGTATTTAAAAGAATCGGGGATGAAACGCGAAAACTTGTCAAACAGGTTCTGTGCCGCGTCTTCCAGTAACCGCTGATGATCCCGCTCACCAATCAACAAAGAGGGTCGGAACAAGCTGATACGCTCCAGAGACAAGGTCTGGATATAATCCTCTAATTCACCCTTTACCCGGTTATAGAACAGTCTGGATTTTGAATTGGCACTCATCGCACTAATCAACAGATAATGAGCATCCGTTTGCTGCACCAGTTCGGCAAAATGGGCGTTGATGGTGTAATCGGTATTATAAAAAGCTTCTTTGGAGCCGGCTTTCTTTAGCGTGGTACCCAGACAGCTAAAGGCATGGGTATGGCCACTGACATCCTGATCATTGAGCATTAAAAAGTCCTCAACGACCACCTGTTTGACCTTGTGCCATTGTTCAAATTCTGGTTGATGTTTACGCACGATGACGCTAATACGCTTACAACTTGGTTCATTTACCAGCTGTTGTACCAAAGTCTTTCCGACCAAGCCTGTAGCGCCAATCACGATAGGATATGTAATGGTTTTAGTCATTTTTTGTACGATCTCCCTGCTTAGATACTAATCTAACGTTTTCTTTATAATTTTTCTGCAACTAAAATGTTGTCAAAGCATGTCAAGACTTGACTTAAGCCCATAGTTTCCTCAAAATATGGCACTTGTTTACGGGCTGGTGATAGTTCTTCTGATGTGGTTTTCAGTTGAGTTTCAGCCCGCCCAGACCAATCTATTTCAAGGAGTGCACGAGTGGCAAACTCTGCTCAAGCAAAAAAACGTGCTCGTCAAAACGTTAAAGCACGCAAACACAACGCAAGCTTGCGTTCTATGGTTCGTACATATCTTAAACGTACAGTAGCTGCTATTGCTGCTGGCGACTATGCTGTTGCTACTGAAGCTTACAAAAAAGCTGTTCCAGTAATCGACCGTATGGCTGACAAAGGTATCATCCATAAAAATAAAGCAGCTCGTCATAAGAGCCGTTTGAACGCGCAAGTTAAAGCATTAGCTTCTAACTAATCGCAAATCAAAAGAAGCCCTTTTAGGGCTTTTTTTGTGCCTGAAATTTAATACTAATTCAACAAAGAATTATGAATACCAGAAAGTATCTAATCCTAGTTATAGAAATCTTCTATTCAAATAAAAATAGAATACATTATTCATCCTTATCCATAGAATGAGGTGTTGTCGTTTGATCTTGCTGCGCATTGTCTGTATCACGCTGACAGGCAGTTAATCCCAGCATAACGACCAGACTTAAAATTGTGATTATTTTCATGATAACTCCTATGCTTCCAAAATTGGTTTAAATATCAGCATAGTGATATTTTATCATTACTCTATTTCACTTTCATACGATAAATGTAAAAAGCTCAACCTAAATGATTGAGCCTTTGAATTATTTATTGACCTTTAATTCGGTATTCTGAAATTGGGAAATATCCAGCTCATGCACTTTGCCACGCCAGATCCATTTTAGTTTAGATTCCTCAAATACATCGCCCTCAAACCAGACAAACAGACCTTCCATCATTTTCGGCCAGTCTTCACGGCTGACTTCCTGATGCCCAGACATCACTGCAATCATCGCTGCCAGAATGGTGTCATGACTGACCGCCAGACTGAGTCCATACGGCGTTTTCGGATGAGTGTTATAAATCAATTCCAGTACATCCACTACGCCATTAATTGGATGTTTCATTCCGGGCAAGGCATTGTTGACGAAGCTATTAATAAAGCCTAATGCCCCCTGCTTTTTGAAATATGGCCCTGCTTTTTGAATATCCAGTACAAAGCTGCCTGGCTCAACTAGCAAACCCTGTTCCACGATTTCAATCTTATGGGTATGCGGTGCTTTATCCGTTGCATCTGCCCCTTCGATCATCAATGCTGCGGTATCTACGCAGCGCTGAATCGGACTCGATATACAATGCTGAATATGCCGATCTGTCTGATTGACCAGATAAGCGCCCCATTCCTGCGCCAGATCACGTCCTTGCGGCGTCAACTGCAAATCATACCCTGCCAGTCCCTGACCAGCGACATCTTCACGCAGAGAATGCCGCGTAAACAGAGTCACAGGTGTCTTGGTATCAGGCAATAAATCTATTGCACTGAGCATACTTAGTGGAAGCAGTTTTAATGCCACAATCTTGCCAACTGATCTATCAACGGAATCTTCCTCACTATACCATGAACGGCTATGAGCTCAATCATTGTCTTGCATGTCCGCCAGTGCCTGTAAGGCTAGTATTTTCATAGCTTCATTCTTATAGGCGATAAATCCGCCATTCAGTAAGGTCTTGCGCTGGTTGTAGATGAATGGCCGACCTTCAAGATCAACCAGCCCTCCACCAATCCGCTCAAGCATGCATTGACCGGCACTGGTATCCCATTCAGAGGTTGGATGGAAACGCGGATAGATGTCTACTCGGTCTTCAAGGATCATGCAGAATTTATAGGCACTTCCTGCCTTGAACTCGGTGTACGCGCTAAGTTTAGCCAGGCTTTGCAGATACTCGACATATTTAGGTTTTTGCTGGCTGCTCTGACTCAGACCGACAAAGACATCCTGATGATTTATAGCTGCTTCATAACCAAACCATGCCTGATTCTGAATATCGTATTTTAAAGGCATGCCCTGTTCTGGGCAGAAATAAATTAGCTGCTGCGCAGGAACCGCCAAAATAGCAAAGGTAGTCAGACTGCCTCTGACCAGACTGAGATTAATCGTGAATTCTGGGCGCTGATGCAAAAACTCTTTAGTGCCATCCAGAGGATCAAGTAACCAGAAATCTGTCCAGGCATGACGCTGATCCTGCTGCCCCTCTTCTGACAATAAAGGCAATTCTGAGATTTCCGCTAAAGCTTGGGTTAAATAACTATTCACCCGATAGTCTGCCTGGGTCACAGGAGAATCATCACTTTTCTTGACAATATCAAACGCAGCACCTGAACAATAACGCTGATATTCTTCTCGCAAAATTTCACAGGCCTGTGTCAAAATGGGCACAAACTGCAAAATCATCGGATCTTGTGGTGCTATTGTCGCTTTAAACATAGAAAACCTTATATGTCGAATTGCTCAGAAAAACCGCCTGTCATTTTTGATATGGACGGAACTTTACTTGATCTTGCCTACGATGATTTCATCTGGAACGAGTTATTACCGGTCCGTTATGCTGAAACACATGGCTGTAGTCTGGAACAGAGCCGCGAAACGCTTTATGCATTCTATCAGCAACATAATCATACCCTAAACTGGTACTCTTCTCGCTTCTGGACGGCTAAAGTCGAAGTCGATGTTCTGGCCATGCAAATTGAGCATAAAGATAAAGTTAGCTTACGCCCTTATTGCCTGGAATTACTCGATTATCTTAAAAATAATGGCTATCCGATCTGGCTTGCCACCAATGCCGACTGTGCAGGACTCGCCTTCAAACTGGATCATCTGAATCTCAAAGATTATTTTGATGTGATTGTCAGCTCGGAAAGCATTGGACATGCCAAGGAATTTGTAGAATTCTGGCAAGGTCTGAATGCTTTGCACCCCTTTGATCCTGAGCAGGTCTATTTTATTGATGATACCGAAAAAGTCCTGAATGGTGCCAAGGCTTATGGCATCCAGAACCTGTTCTGTATCCAGCAACCTTCTTCCAGTAAAGTTGCACGCCAGACTTGCAATTACCCGATGCTGCACCAATTAACAGATTTAATCACTCATTTAAATCAGTCTGAGGTAAACAAGCAATATGCGTAAATCGTCTTTACCCGAAGATGCGGTAGGCATGCGTATAGATAAATGGCTGTGGGCGGCACGTTTTTTTAAAACCCGTTCCATTGCCAAGAATGCTATTGAGGGCGGTAAAGTCCATCATAATGGTGAGCGTGTAAAAGTATCTCGCGAAGTCCGTGTGGGTATGGAGTTGACGATTCAGCAAGGTATCGACAAAAAAACCGTAGTTGTAAAAGAACTTTCTGATGTTCGTGGTCCTGCACCTGTGGCACAGAAACTGTATGAAGAAACTGAAGTCAGTATCGCTCGCCGGGAATTGATTGCATCACAAAGAAAGTTGCATAATCTAGCGCGTCCCGATCATCGGCCAAGCAAAAAAGATCGTCGAGACATCAGTCGATTCAAGAATGAAAATAGTCAGAACTTTGATCAACATTGGTCATATAATGATGATTAAATTCAAGCGTCAGCATGTGTCGTAACACTGCTGGATTTTATAGAACACAAGGGAAATTTCTGTCACTATATTCTTGTGGAACGAAGCTCTAATGTAAGACATCCACTTGAGTACTAAGTTTGTGACATCGTATTGAGGTTGTAAGATGGATGAGAATAAAAACAAGGCGCTCAATGCTGCCTTAAGCCAGATTGAAAAACAGTTTGGTAAAAACACAGTGATGCGTCTTGGTGACAATACCGTGCAAGCAGTTGAAGCTGTATCTACAGGTTCTTTAACGCTTGATATCGCACTGGGTATTGGTGGTTTACCGAAAGGCCGTATTATCGAGATTTATGGTCCTGAATCTTCAGGTAAAACCACAATGACATTGCAAGCGATTGCTGAATGTCAAAAAGCTGGCGGTACATGTGCATTCATCGATGCCGAGCACGCGCTTGACCCTCAATATGCCCGTAAACTCGGTGTAGATATTGATAACCTGCTGGTTTCTCAGCCAGACAACGGTGAACAGGCACTTGAAATCGCTGACATGCTGGTGCGTTCCGGTGCGATTGACCTGATCGTAGTCGACTCTGTTGCTGCATTGACGCCTCGTGCCGAGATTGAAGGTGAAATGGGTGACTCACATATGGGTCTGCAAGCACGTTTGATGAGCCAGGCACTGCGTAAAATTACCGGTAATGCCAAGCGTTCAAACTGTATGGTGATCTTCATTAACCAGATCCGTATGAAGATTGGTGTAATGTTCGGTAGCCCAGAAACGACTACTGGTGGTAATGCACTTAAATTCTACGCTTCGGTACGTCTGGATATTCGCCGTATCGGTCAGGTAAAAGAAGGCGATGAGATTGTAGGTTCTGAAACCAAAGTCAAAGTTGTGAAAAATAAAATGGCACCTCCATTCAGAGAAGCTCTGTTCCAGATTCTGTATGGTAAAGGTGTTAACCATCTTGGTGAACTGATTGACCTTGCAGTACAGCAAGAAATTGTTCAGAAAGCGGGTGCATGGTATTCATATCAAGGCGACAAGATTGGCCAAGGTAAGAACAATACCATTCGTTATCTGGAAGAACACAAAGAGCTGGCGGATACTATTGAAAAACTGATCCGTGAGCAACTGCTTACTACAGGCAAAGTAGTCGAAGATAAAGACGAAGAAGAACCAGCAGACTTTCTGGATGCATAATCCTTGAACGTCATAACAGAGCGCCCTACGGGGCGTTTTTGTTATTATGGAGTGGATATTTTAATCGAGATCAATATGTCAGACGCAAAATTCAGCAAACTTTTGGACTATGACGCGATTAAACAGCAGTTTGGTGATGCTGAAGACTCAGTCACTCCTGCACCTATTGAGTCACAGACTTTGCCAGAATTTGATCCGGAAGACAGCTTATTTGGTAACTCCGATAAAGAGCAGAAGAAACCCGGTCTAACCGGCACCCGTTTGCGTTCTTATGCCTTTGCTGTACTAACTCGCAAAGAATACTCCAAAGCTGAACTCATTGAGAAACTGGCGCTTTATGCAGAAGATCGAAATGAAGTGGTCACTTTGGTTGAAGAGCTATCTAGAGAAAACTATCAAAGTGATCAACGTGTCGCTGAAATCATGTTATCGAGCCAAAAGCGTAAAGGCAAAGGTCCCAATCAGATTAAAATGAAGCTGAAAAGCAAAAAGATTGATACTGCCCTGATCAGTGAAGCACTGAAAGAAACGGACTGGGTACAACAGGCTTATGAACTGAAACTCAGAAAATATGGTCCAGAAGTGACGAAAGATCCAAAACTTAAAGCCAAGCAGATCCGTTTTCTGATGTATCGTGGTTTTGAAATGGATGCGATCATGAAAGCGATTAGCCGCAAGGCCGAAGATTAATTCTTTTTTTTATTTGTGAAAATTACGCTTAGACTATTTTATTATTTTCCTCATTACCATCTTACTTAAATAGTTTCCCTTATTACAATTAATCCCGAACAACAAAAAGCTTTCAAAAACTCAAATTAAGATAGTCTATTCAAAAGATTGAATTTCAATATTCCAAACAATATGGCATCCACGAAAGCAGCTGTGAATAGAAGATTAAAAGGAAAAGGAATAGAAAACAATAGAAATTAAGATTGAAAAATAAAGAGAGAATAGAGAAATTTTATAATTATAAATCTGGTGGCAACCCTACCAGCAAAGCTCCGGCACATCATAGATCTACTACCGTTGCTACCTTCCGGTCCTGGCGGGGTTCATAGAGTACAATTGCGAAGTAACCGGCAGGGCTACCATTACAGGAACAGAGTATAGAGATTTTTATTGAAGTTGCAAGGCCTGTATTTCAAATTTTCGGCATAAGATATCCGTTTGATTATTTTAAAAACAATATACCCCATTATGCTGATTTTTTAATATTCTTCACAATTAATTCATGAATATCGAAATTCACATGATCTTTGTAAAACCTTGTTGCAATTTCTAAAAATGCCGTTTTAAATGTGAAGCTATAAACAGGTTATCTCTTTTAGAATAAATGAGCTGCGGATACATAATCTCGCCAAGAATCATGGAACTTATATGATGTTTAAGAAACAGGTATTGTGTGCCCTCACTGCACTCTGTACAACCTCTCTTTTTGCTGCGATTCCTATCGAATCACGTGGACTCAGCCAAGGTGCTCAATCAAATAATATCAGCACTCAATCTGCCATTGCTACAGGTGCAGATGCACCTCAGACCAATACCAGCTGGCAGCTCATGCAAAAAAACCAGCAGCTTGAAAATGATCTACGCAGTTTACGTGGAAAAATCGAAGAACAAGAAAATGAAATCGAGAGATTAAAGAGCGAATTAACCAACCGCTATGCCGATCTGGATCAACGTCTGGAACTATTGCAGCAAAAAATTGAACCTGCTGAAGATACCTCCACGGAGGATAACCAACAGGATATTTCTCCCAGTTTAAGCTCTAATGCTCCAGCTACCACTCATCAGGCATCCACAACGCAACAGCCGAGTGAGCAGGAAAAAGCGGCTTATACCATTGCACTAGATGCCTATAAAAATGGTGGTGCAGCTAAAGCCATTGCGCCCATGCAAAATTTCATCAAGAATAATCCGAATAGCGTCTATATCAGCAATGCTCACTTCTGGTTAGCCGAATTTAACCTGTCGATTGATCCGCCGAATTTTAATGAAGCAAAGAAGAATTATCTGATCGTGGTTGACCGCTATCCGAATTCTGCAAAAGCCTCTACTGCCCTTTATCAGCTTTATAATATTAGTAAGGATGTCGAAAAGAACGCTACTCTTGCTTCACAATATAAAGCGAAACTACTCAAGAATTATCCGAAAGCTGAAGAAGTTAAATTTTTGAAGTAAATAAAAAGTCCCATAAAAAAAGACACCACGAAGGTGTCTTTTTTAATTTTACTTTCATTTCTATAACTTAACGTACAATGCCACGCTTGGATTGTTCGAGTGAATCAATCAGACGTTGTGCTTCAGAAACTTCTGGAAGAATCTCGTTACGGATTTTCTCAATAGCTTCCTGAGTCGTTAAACCAGATTTGTAAATCAGCTTAAAGGATTCACGTAAACCATTAATCACGTCTTTCGACCAGCCTTTACGACGCATGCCTTCAACATTCATGGCAAATGCATGGGCCGGGTTACCCGATACCATCACATAAGCAGGAACATCTTTCAGAATCAGTGAAGCACCACCAATCATGCTGTAAGAGTCAATTTTACAGAACTGGTGAATACCTGAGTTACCACCAATCACGACATAATCGCCTACGTGTACGTGACCCGCCACACCGACATTATTTGCGAAAATATTATGATCACCAACCATACAGTCATGTGCAATATGGGTATTTACCATTAACAGGTTATGACTGCCAATCTTGGTAATACCTTTGTCCTGAACCGTACCGCGGTGCAGACTGCAGTGTTCACGAATCTTGTTATAATCACCAATTTCCAGCCAGGTTTCCTCACCTGCATATTTCAGATCTTGGCAGACTTCACCAACACTGGCGAACTGAAAAATTTCATTATGTTCACCAATACGTGTGAAACCACCTACCACGACATGTGAATGCAGTTTGGTACCAGCACCAATCGTGACATTTGGCCCAATAATACAGTAAGGGCCAATCTGTACATCTGCAGCAATTACTGCAGATGCGTCAATGATGGCAGTTGGATGAATTAGGGGATTATTGCTCATGCCTGCTCGACTTTCAGATGGGAAACCATAATTTCCGCGGTTGTTGCGACAATGCCATCTACTGTGGCAATGCAATTATATTTATAAATGCCACGTTTTTGCATCACTAATTCAGATTTAAGTACTAATTGGTCACCAGCAACCACTTGTTTTTTAAATCGAACCTTTTCAGCGCCAGCAAAAAGGAATAATGAACCTTCTTTTGGAGTTTCATTATTCATGACAAAACCAAGAATACCTGAGATCTGTGCTAATGCCTCTACAATCAATACGCCTGGCATGATTGGATAGTTCGGAAAATGGCCTTGCAGAAACTCTTCATTAATTGAGACGTTTTTATAACCAACAATGCCATTTTCGGTAATATCGACAACGCGATCTACCAGTAAGAATGGATAGCGATGGGGCAAATATTCACGAATCTTTTGAATATTCATTGGCAATTCAGGCTTCGTGAATGTAGGCAAATTCGACTCTGTCATCATAATTATTTACGCAACTTAAATGTTGATTCAATGGACTCAATTTGAGATTGCATATGATCCAATCGTTTCACCAACTGGGTCAATGGCACATCTGCTAATTGTCTTAAGCGAACCACTGTGCGTTTCCATTGCTGATTTGGCAACAATCCCATGCCTGAAGAATAAGTACCTTCTTCAGTAATGTTATTTGTCACCATTGACATTCCTGTCAAGGTCACATTATCGGTGATATGTAGGTGTCCTGCTACCCCACAGGCCCCTGCGAGAATACAGTTTTTGCCAATTGTGGTACTACCGGCAATCCCGCATTTGGCTGCGATCGCAGTGTTTTCACCAATCTTGACGTTATGGGCGATTTGCACAAGATTATCAATAATGACACCTTGTTCCAGAATTGTGTCATCCAGTGCACCCCGGTCAATACTACAGTTTGAGCCGATCCGGACATCATCTGCAATACGGACTGAACCCAACTGGGCAATTCGATGCCATTTCCCTTGATAAGGTGCAAACCCAAAACCTTCACTACCAATTACGGTATTGGCATGGATCCGAACACGATTACCGATTTTTGTAGCACCTGTTAAAGTCACATGTGCATCAATAAAACAGTCCCGACCAATTTCAACCTGGTCGTCGATCTGAACGTGTGACTGGATAATCGTATTTTCACCCACCACACAATTCTCACCAATAACGGCATAGTGGCCAATATAGGCACTGTCAGCAATGATGGCAGATGGATGAATTTGTGCGGTACTTTCAATTCCCTGAATCGTATGTTTTTTCTCAAAAACGTGAGTCAGAATTGCAAAAGCCAGATAAGGATTGGCTACGACAATGAAGTTCTGCTGGGAAGTTAGCTGCTCTTTTAATTCAGCAGTCACAATTAAAGCACCCGCCTTACTCTGAGCTGCCTGTTCCAGATATTTATCTGCATTGACAAATGCAAGGTCATGAGAGGTTGCATTTTCAAGACTTGCCAAACCTCTCAAACATAAATCTGCCTGACCTACATACTCACCTTGGACAAGACGAGCGAGGTCAGCTAACTGAAGTTTTTGATGATTCATCGATTATTTAATTGCATTAACCTTTTGAATCATTTTATCAGTTAAATCATACTTCGCGTCATAAGCAAGTACGGAATTTTTATTTAAAACCACATCTAGCTTGTTTTCTTGGCGCAATTGTTCAGCAGCACGCTTCAGATTTCCTTCAAAAGCTTTATTCACACTTTGCATGCGCGTTTGCACGGTTGCCTGTACCTGTTGCTGCACACCTGCCAGTTGAGTCGCTTTGCCTTCAAATTCTTTGGCTATTTTTTCACGTTCTGCCTGTGTTTTTGCAGCCTGACCTTTTTGCTTGATTGCAGTAAGGTCTTTTTGAAACTGTGCAATCTGTGCAGTTTGCGGCTTAATATCATTTTCCAGAGTGGCATTTTGCTGCTTTAAATAAGTACTGTTTTGTACCACTTTTTCTAGATCAACGATTCCGTAATCATCGGCATGTGACAATGAAGTTAAACCCGCTAAAGCAATACCCATTGCCATCATCATTTTTTTCATGTTTTTACCCATTCAAAAAATTTTGCTCACAAAACCTGATGGCTTCATGAGCAAAATTTGTATTTAAGATCAAAATCTTCTTAGAAAGTACGCCCAATTTCGAACTGAACATTTTGAGTTTCATCACCGTCTTTATCATTCAACGGGTATGCATAGCTCAGTGATAATGGACCAATCATGGTAATCCAGGTGAAACCAGCACCTACGCTATAACGCATATTGCCTGCATCGAAACCAAAGTTATCTTTACAGTACTGTTTACCACTAATCGAGCTGCCATTCACGAAAATATTATCATTAGATACATCACACTGAGTATCAAATACTTGAGCACCTTCAGCAAAAAGTACCGGACGAACCTGACGCGCCCAATCTCCCTTAAATGGAACAGGCAGAACTAACTCAGTACCAAACTGAACTAAAGCATTACCGCCCACTTCTTCTGGGGATGGATCAGTTCGGCCGATGTCAGAGAAATATACGCCTGGATATTTAGGACCTAAGGTACTGTTTTCATAACCACGTACCGAACCATAACCACCGGCATAGAAGTTCTTATAGAAAGGCAGATCATTACCATAGCCTAAACGGCCATAACCACGCAGAACAAAGTCTTTGCCTAATGGGAAGAAAGCCTGTGCGTCATAGGTGAGCTTTTGATATTCCACATCACTACCTGGCAAGGCAATTTCTGCATTGACACGATGTGACATACCTGTAGTCGGGAACATTGGACGGTTCAAGGTATTATAAGACCAACCCAGATTCAGGTTATAGGTCAAGAAATCGCCTTTAAACTCTTGACCATATGAAATAGTATCAAGTGGAGCACCATTTGCATCTACACAGTTGCCTGTTGCAGATTCAACCTGACCTGGACAGAAGTCACCACGCTTGGTTTCTTTACCACCATTACGTTCCAAATAGTCAGCCACATATGTAGATACATATGGCCCTGTGGTCACTTCAGTCTGGTCTATATTCAAACCCAGGCTTACACTCTGGTTCTCATCAATTGGATAACCAAAGTTAATACCACCACCCAAGCTGTCTGTAACATAGTTATTTACGTTATAGTCATCATCCAGCTTTGTTTTACGGTAGTAAAGATTATAACCACGACGTACACCATCAATCGTGAAGTACGGATCCATTACACTCAAATTATAGTAATCTTGAGTTTCAGAACGTGACAGGTCAATCGAAACGCTGTTCCCTGTACCCAGGAAGTTAGTCTGACTTAGACCAGCCTGGAACGTTACACCACCACTTTGAGAGAAACCAACAGCTAGAGTACTTGTACCCGAATGCTGTTCTTCAACTGCCACATTCAAATCAATCTGATCTGGTGATCCCGGAATACGAACAGGTTTGATATCAACTGTTTTGAAGAAACCAGTACGTTCTAAACGTACTTTAGACAGGTCAATCTTCTCATTGCTTGCCAGCGCACTTTCCATCTGGCGCATTTCACGACGTAATACCTCATCGGCAGTTTTAGAATTACCTGTGAAGTTGATCCGACGCACAGTGACTTGTTGACCTGGGTTAATATAATAGTTCAGGTCAACCTGTTTAGTTTCGTTATTGATTTGAGGTACAACATTTACTTCAGCATAGTAATAACCAGCATTACCATATTTACGTAGCAATAGCTGCTTGACCGCATTCACTCGTTCCTGAGAGTATGTGTCGCCTTCTTTATACAATTGCAAAGCTTGTAGCTCTTCAGGTTTATAAAGCGCATCACCCAGGAATTTGGTTTGTCCAAACTTAAACTGTTCGCCTTCATTGACTGAAACTTCAATAAAGACATTCTTTTTATCTTCACTCAGGTTCAGACTTGAATTGGTAATATTGAAGTTGATGTAACCACGGTTCAGATACATCGCACGTAAAGCTTCCAGGCTCGCAGCCATTTTTTCACGTGCATAACGGTCATTACGTGAAATGACCGAGCTCCAGCCACTTTCTTTAACAGCGAAAGCCTGCTTGATATCTGATTCTTTAAAGACAGTATTGCCGATAATATTGATATCAAAAACTTTAGCGGCTTTACCTTCAACAAAATCAATCAGCACTTCAACGCGGTTATTTGGTCGCGGTGTCGTTGTTACCGTAATATCGGCATCATAACGACCTTGCTGCATATATTGCTGTTCCAGCTCGGTTTCGACTGTTTGCAGTGCAGATTTCTTCAGTACCTCACCTTCAGCCAGACCCATTTTTTTCAGGCCTTCTTCCAGCGCTTCCTTTGGAATCAGCTTATTGCCTTTCAGCTCAATTTTCGAAATCACCGGACGTTCTACGACCTGGAATACCAAGGTATTGCCCTGTTGAACGGCTTTGATGTCATCAAATAGTCCAGATGCATACAGGCTACGAATCGCATTGGCAATGATCGGATCATTCACCCGGTCACCACTGTTGATTGGCACCAAGCCGTACACATTTTCTGGAGTTAAACGTACCAATCCATCAAATTTTATATCTTGTACAATGAAGTCTTCTGCCGCATATACTTGTTGTGCTACTGCCATTGCACTAACGAGTGCCAAAGGCATAAATAAATGTGTGTGCTGCATGCCAGTCTTTTCCGCTGTTAATTATTCCATTTACGTTATTATAAACGCATAAAGTCATTAAATAATGCCAAAAGCATCATACTGCCGAGCAGTACCATACCAATTTTTAATCCAACCAATTGTATTTGTTCAGAAACAGGTTTACCACGAATTAATTCAATAAAATAATAAACCAGATGTCCGCCATCAAGCATTGGGATTGGCAATAAGTTTAATATCCCTAAACTTACACTCATTAGCGCCATAAAGGAAATAAAAGTTTCCCAACCCATTTCCGCGCTTTGTCCCGCCACTTTGGCAATGGTAATTGGGCCTGAAAGATTATCCAGACCAATCAGACCACGTACCATTTTGACGATCGAGTTCAGAATCATTGAAGACAGATGTGCTGTCTTGTCAAAGGCCATCACCATCGCCTCAACAGGCGTATAGTGAATAGTCTGTTTATATTCAGCAGGAATTGTCACCTTGCCCGGATCGCTTTGCACTCCGAGCATACCGGTTACATTCCCCATATTGTCACGTTTGCCTTGCGGCATGACCTGAAGATGCACGACCTGATTACCACGTAATACATCTATCTTAAGTAATTTTTCTGGTGATGCCTGTACCACTTGTACCACATCGAACCAGTCTTTCATCTGCACACCATCAATCGCCAGAATCTTGTCACCTTCTTTAAGACCCTGACGAATGGCTGCACCATCTTCACTCAGTTTGCTCACCACAGCCGGAATTTCCGGACGATATGGCAAGAAACCTAGTGTATCAAGGGGTGACTGACTTTGATCTTTAAGAAAGTCTTGAATTGGTAACTGGAATATCTTGTTTTCACCCGCACGGTCCGCCTGGATCGAAACCACACCAGTTTCACCCACACGATCCACCAAGGCATAACTCAGTTTTTCCCAAGTTTCGACTTGTGTACCATCTACAGCGACAATCTTGTCACCAGGCTGCATCTGTACAGTGGCTGCAGGTGTGTTTGGTAAGACCTTACCTACACGAGTATTCAGCTGTTCCTGTGCAGGTAAAAAAAGTACCCAAAACAGGACAACAGCTAAAAGCAGGTTAATGAGAGGACCCGCAGCAACGATGGCAATACGTTTCCAGGGATGCTGACGGTTAAAGGCTTTAGGCAAGTCTTCTTCTGCCACACTGCCTTCACGCTCGTCCAGCATTTTGACATAACCACCCAAAGGCAAAGCTGAAAGCTGATATTGGATACCGGATTTTTTGGAAGTCCACTTTAGAAGGGTTGGTCCAAAACCAATGGAATAGACCAGTACTTTAACGCCCAGTTTACGTGCCACAATGTAGTGACCAAACTCGTGAATCGCAATTAAGGGACCGAGTAATAGGATTGCGGCTGCAATAATAAACAAGGCGTTCATGTCTTAACTTCCTTTATTCACAACATATTGCTGTGATAAACCTCGTGCTGTGTGATCTGCATGCAGGATAGTATCCAGATCGTGTGCTGGTTGATTGTCCATCTGGTTCAGGACAGTTTCAACCACCTGAGGAATTTGGGTAAATCTGATTTGCTGATTTAAAAATGCAGCAACTGCAATTTCATTGGCCGCATTCAAAATTGTAGGCGCAATTCCACCACTCTTCATGGCTTGACGCGCTAATTTCAGTGCCGGAAAACGAACCACATCCGGTTCCTGAAAATTCAGTTGTGAATGCTTAAACAAATCCAGAGCCGGGATATGGGTACTGATCCGTTGTGGCCATGCCAAAGCATGTGCAATTGGCGTGCCCATATCCGGGTTACCCATTTGTGCCAATGTCGACCCGTCCACATATTGCACCATGGAATGAATAATACTCTGTGGATGCACAACAACTGTAACAAATTGTTCTTGAACTGCAAACAAATGACACGCTTCGATAAGTTCCAGCCCTTTATTCATTAAAGTAGCGGAATCTACGGAAATCTTTTGCCCCATTGACCAGTTAGGATGTTTGCAGGCTTGAGCAGGTGTCACATCATGCAATTGTTCAAGCGAATGGTTCAGGAATGGACCGCCAGAAGCAGTCAGTAAAATCTGATGAACACCGAGCTTAGGTTGACCATTACGTTCGGCATCAAAGTAGTTTTGAGGCAGGCACTGGAAAATAGCATTATGTTCAGAGTCGACTGGCAACAAGAGTGCACCATAATCTCGCGCGGCTTGCATCATGATGTCGCCGGACATGACCAAGGCTTCTTTATTGGCCAATAGGACACGCTTACCCGCTTTGACTGCAGCCAAGGTAGGAAGCAGGCCTGCCGCCCCGACAATTGCTGCCATTACGATATCAACATCCGCATGCTCTGCAACTGAAATTAAGCCTGCTTCGTTCTGAAGAATTTCGATATCTGATAAGCCCTGCACTTGTAGCAGCTGAGAAAGTTCATCGACTTTATTTGCAGGCACTACAGCCACTTTAGGACGGTACTGCTGACAGATTTCTGCCAGCTCAGTAATACGACTTTGCGCTGTCACAGCGAAAACCGAGTAAGCTTCAGGATGTTGCTGCAAAATTTTTAAAGTACTTTGACCAATTGAACCTGTAGCACCCAGTATACAAACAGCTTGTGACATTTATAAATCTACGCCAATAAGTTTTAAAACATATATGCCTGTTGCAAAGATAGGAGCTGCAGCAAGCAAAGAATCAATACGATCTAGTACACCACCATGACCCGGCAAAATACGGCCCGAATCCTTGATTCCAGCACGACGCTTAATCATGGATTCAAACAAGTCACCTAGCACTGAACTAAACACGGTAATAACAGAAAGGATCAGGAACAGACATAGCTCTGGCCAGGTCATATCCAGATAAAGTGAAGCGACGACAACCACGATGAGCATGGAGGTAAGAATACCGCCGTATAGACCTTCTACCGACTTGTTTGGGCTGACATTTGGTGCGAGTTTTTTCTTGCCGAATTTGCGTCCAACAAAGTAAGCGCCACTGTCTGCACCCCATACCAGCAGAAACAGGTACATCAACCACCATGGGGAGTTTAGCCAAACCGAGAAGATTGCTGTAACAGCAGCAGAAACCAGTACAATCCCGATGCCGTGCAAGCTGACATTGTACCAGCCATCATAATCAGGATAGGTTTTAACCCAGTAGATACTCAGCAACCAGGTCAGGATAGATGCAGACCATAATAATAAGGCCACATCCCAATAGTATAAAGCCAGTGCAGATAAGGCTGCAGTCAACAGACCATAGCCCCACGCCACTGGCTTGATTACATTTTTACATTTTCGCGGCATGAGTTTAAACCACTCATAGCCTGCCACCCCGGCAGCCACAACCATCAATGCGAACATTGGATATTGTGATTTGGTCGCAAACATACAGCTCAGTACGACTGCAACCAGCACCAATGCGGTTATAATCCGCTCAAACATGTGTATTAATTCTCAAGTCTTTCTTGAAGAATCTGCTCTGATGTTTTACCGAAACGACGTTCGCGCCCGCCAAATACAGCAAGTGCGTCATCGAATTCCTCTACGGTAAATTCTGGCCATAAGGTCTCAGTAAAATACAGCTCTGCATATGCTGCCTGCCAGAGCAGGAAATTGGACAGGCGGAAATCTCCACCGGTACGAATCAGCAGATCAACAGGCGGCAAGTCACTCAAACTGACATATTGACCGAACACATCAGTATCAATTGCTTCAAGATCTAATTTATTTGTTAAAACATCCGCAGCAATCTGCTTTGCAGCTTGTGCCATGTCCCACATTCCACCATAGCTGATTGCAATGGTAAGCGTCATACTATCGAAATTAGCAGTCCTTTGTTCTGCTTGCAACATCAATGCTTGCAGTTCAGGAGATAAACGCGACCGATCACCAATAAAACGTAAAGCAATATTAAATTTTTGCATACGTGGCAACTGTTCATGAATCGTGTCTTCCAACAACTTCATGAGCAGGTCGACCTCATATTGGGGACGGTTCCAGTTTTCGCTAGAGAATGCAAAGACCGTTAAAGCCTGGATATTTCTTTTTCTACAATGTTCAACAATCGGGTCAAGAACCGTTTTTCCTTCACGGTGTCCATCGCCTTTCTGCATCTGATTTTTTTTGGCAAAACGATTGTTGCCATCCATGATGATGGCAACATGTTTTGGAAGACGGGAATTTTCTTCAGAAGCGGTCATTGATGAATTAGACCTTCATCAATTCAGCTTCTTTCGCAGCCAAGCGCTTGTCAACTTCAGCAACAAATTTGTCTGTGATTTTCTGAATTTCGTCAGATGCACGACGTTCATCATCTTCAGAAATTTCTTTTTCTTTCAACAATGCTTTGATGTCACCCAATACATCACGACGGATATTACGGATCGCAACTTTGGCATTTTCAGCTTCGTTACGTGCAACTTTCTGCATGTCACGACGGGTTTCTTCAGTTAGTGCAGCCATCGGTACACGGATCGCATCAGCAGTAATCGGGTTCAAACCAAGATCAGACTCACGGATCGCCTTATCAATCGCAGCAACCATTGAACGTTCAAATGGTTGAACCAGCAATGTACGTGAATCTTCCACGCCTACGTTTGCAACCTGATTCAATGGCACATCAGAGCCGTAGTAAGGAACCATGACGCCGTTCAAAATTGATGGATGCGCACGTCCGGTACGAACTTTAGCGAAACCATGTTCTAACGAGTCAAGAGACTTGTTCATACGCTCTTCTGCGTCTTTTTTAAGATCGTTAATCATATGATCTTCCTTACTTAATTCTTAAAAGATGTATTTACTAAATTAGGAGGTAGTATAAAGGGCTTTGTAGCTCACGTCATTAATTGGTGACGTGAGTTCCTTCTTTTTCACCCATCACCACTGAAAGCAATGCGCCAGATTTGTTCATATCAAACACTTGAAGTGGCACATTGTGGTCACGACATAAGCAGATCGCAGTTAAATCCATGACGCCCAACTTCTCGTCCAACACCTGATCAAATGTCAATGTGTCGTATTTCACGGCATCTTCGTATTTGCTTGGATCTTTGTTGTAAACACCATCAACCTTAGTAGCTTTCAGGATCAGGTCAGATTCAATCTCGATACCACGCAAGCATGCTGCTGTATCCGTAGTAAAGAACGGATTACCTGTACCCGCTACAAATACGCACACTTCACCTTGAGTCAGATGACGAATCGCATCACGGCTAGAATAAGATTCAACCACTGCACCAATCGGTAATGCAGACATCAAACGGGTTTTGATATTACGGCGTACCAAAGCATCACGTAATGCCAGACCGTTCATGACAGTTGCCAGCATACCCATCTGGTCACCGGTTACACGACCTACCAGACCATCTTTTTGCAACTGGCTACCACGGTACAGGTTACCACCGCCCACGACGATACCGACTTGTACACCCAAACCCACGAGATGCGCAATAGAAAGTGACATCTGATCGAGCACTTGTGCATCGATACCCATGTCCTTGTTTCCTGCCAGTGCTTCACCAGATAGCTTTAGCAGGATGCGACCAAAACGTGGCTTTTTAGAATCCAACATCATCAAACTCCAAATTATTTAATCTAAATTCTTTTAATTCAAAATCTTAAGCAGACTTGATTGAGATCAGCTTGGCAAATAAATCATATTCATCTGCATCAGTGATTTCGACTTCAAGCAAATCTCCTGCCTTAATCAAACTTTTGTCGATATCTTCAACAAAAACATTACCATCAATTTCAGGCGCATCCGCATATGAGCGTGCTACAGCAACCGGGAATTCTTCTTCCAGGTCATCGACTAGCACCGTCATTTTCTGGCCAATACGTTTTTGTAGCTTCGCTGCTGAAATTTCCTGCTGAACCTGCATGAAACGTTCATAACGTTCCTGTTTGATCTCTTCAGGCACATGATCTGGAAGATCGTTCGCTGTCGCACCTTCAACTGGTGAATAAGTAAAACAGCCCACGCGATCCAGTTGTGCTTCTTTCAGCCAGTCCAGAAGCATCTGGAAATCTTCTTCCGTTTCGCCCGGGAAACCCACCACAAATGTAGAACGGATGACTAGGTCAGGACATTTCTCACGCCAAACTTTTAAACGCTCCAGTGTATTTTCACTGTGAGCAGGTCGTTTCATCAGCTTCAGGATTCTTGGGCTGGCATGCTGGAATGGAATATCCAGATAAGGCAGGATTTTGCCTTGCGCCATCAAATCGATTACGGCATCTACGTGTGGATATGGATAAACATAGTGCAGACGCACCCAGATGCCCAATTGACCCAATGCTTCACACATGTCATAGAATTTGGTTTTAACTGGCTGGCCGTTCCAGAAGTCCAGTTTGTATTTGGTGTCAACGCCATAAGCAGAAGTATCTTGGGAGATTACGAGTACTTCTTTGACACCTGAACGTTTCAGTGCTGCAGCTTCTTCAAGCACAGAACCGACTGGACGGGAAACCAGATCACCACGCATGCTTGGAATGATGCAGAAGGTACAACGGTGGTTACAGCCTTCTGATATTTTCAGGTATGCATAATGTTTAGGGGTTAAACGAATACCCTGCTCAGGCACCAGATCAATAAATGGATTGTGTTTTGGCGGTTCAGGAACATACTCATGTACCGCATCCATCACTTCTTCATAGGCCGCTGCACCTGTCACTTTCAGGACGTTCGGGTGCATTTGGCGAATTTTATCTTCGTCTTTTCCTAGACAACCTGTTACGATAACACGACCATTCGCGCTCATCGCTTCACCGATGGCATCTAAAGACTCTTGTACTGCAGATTCAATAAAACCACAGGTATTTACTACTACTAAATCAGCACCGTCATAATCCGATGCGACATCATAACCTTCAGTCTTTAACTGAGTTAAAATTCGTTCAGAATCTA
The DNA here is from genome assembly GCF_013417475.1 of Acinetobacter sp. YH12249. NCBI lineage: Bacteria > Pseudomonadati > Pseudomonadota > Gammaproteobacteria > Moraxellales > Moraxellaceae > Acinetobacter > Acinetobacter sp. YH12249. The sequence continues at coordinate 24,492 of NZ_VPDX01000015.1, forward strand.
CCAATGCCTTAGGACAACCTAAAGATACAAAACCGACTTTGGGGGACTTCATGAATCTGCGCTCCACTAGAATGCGCGTATTGTATGTCTTTTCGCATCATAAAAATAGTTGAAATGGCCACTCTTTGCATCATGCACTAAAATAACGCCATAAAATATTCAATATAAAAGCTTATGCACCAAAATGAATCATTTTAGGTTTACAGCCTCAATTTAATCCGTTATACCTGAGTTTGATTGGGCATCCCTGTCAGATTTCGTGCATTTTTCAGCAAAATTTTAACAAGAGTTCTAAAGTTGGCGTGCATCTTGCTTATTTTGCCTCAAATCTGAACTTTGAAATTGTTATTTTGCTTTATGAAGATGCCATTGCGCCATTTTAATACAGGAAAACCACCGCTAATGGATCAGCCTCTTTCCATCGACTATCGCCTTTTGGTGGACAACCTGACCACTGCCATTATGCTGGTTGATAGTCATCTGAATATTTATTACTTAAATACAGCCTGCGAGGCTATGTTTGATGTCAGCCTGTTACGCGCATCAGGCACGCCGGTATTAAATATACTGCAAGCGCCAACAGATGAATTCAACACTGAAGAATCACTCTATAACACGCTGCATACTGGCCAACCTTATACTCGCCGTGAGGCGACGATTATTGTTAACTTTAAAGACATTCATGTGGACTATACGGTTTCCCTGCTCAATGCGGGCAAGCCAAATCATCCTTTATTGCTGATCGAGCTGAATCAGCGTGACCGTATGCTGAAAATCTCACGTGAAGAAAACTATATCCAGCAGCATCAAGTTGCGCGCCAATTAATTCGTGGCGTGGCACATGAAATTAAAAATCCACTTGGTGGCATTCGTGGTGCAACCCAGCTTCTGGCACGTAGCCTTGAAGATCCAAAATATAAAGAGTTCACTGACATTATTATTAGTGAAGTGGATCGCCTGAGAAATCTGGCAGATAGCATGCTCGGTTCACGCCAGTTACCAAGCTATGAAATGGTTAATGTGCATGAGCCTTTAGAACGCGTTCGTTCACTGATTGTGAATCAGACTAAAAAGAAAATTAAAATTACCCGGGACTATGACCTGTCCCTGCCGGAAGTTCTGGCAGATCGCGATCAGCTGATTCAGGTCATGCTAAATATCTGCGTGAATGCCGTTCAGGCGATGACAGAAAACAAGGATTTCTTTGTCGAGCATCAACCGGAACTTATTTTAAGAACCCGGATTCAGCGTCTTTATACCATTAGTGGTGTGATTCACCGATCTGTGGTTCGAATCGACATTGAAGATAATGGTCCGGGTGTTCCAGACGATATTATCGAAGCCGTGTTCTACCCGCTTGTGACCAGCCGTGCCAAAGGTACCGGACTAGGTCTCAGCATTGCTCAAAATATTATGCATCAACATAACGGAATGATTGAATGCCAGTCAGTTCCAGGAAAAACCGTATTTAGCTTATTTTTACCTTGGGAGTCAGATCATGTCGCGAAATAAAATATGGGTGATTGATGACGATCGTGCCATGCGTTGGGTACTAGAAAAAACATTTAAAGAAGAAGGTTTCGACGTTACCAGTTTTGAAGAAGCCCAGTCAGCACTTGATCAGTTGGGCGTAGATGCACCTGATGTGATCCTGACCGATATCCGTATGCCAGGTATTGATGGTCTGACCTTTTTAGGCAAGGTGAAAAATACCAATCCTGATTTGCCGGTTATTATTATGACGGCGCATTCGGATCTGGAATCTGCTGTATCCAGTTATCAAACAGGTGCTTTTGAATACCTGCCAAAACCATTTGATATTGATGAAGCATTGGCACTGGTCAATCGTGCGATTTTACATATCACCAAATTACAGCAGCAAGAATCTGCCAAATCTGCACCAACCATTCAATCGACTGAGATCATTGGTGAATCGCCTGCCATGCAGGAAGTCTTCCGTGCCATTGGTCGCTTGTCTCAATCACACATTACCGTGCTGATTAATGGTGAATCCGGTACAGGTAAAGAACTGGTAGCGCATGCCCTACACCGCCATTCACCGCGTAGCAATAAACCGTTTATTGCACTGAACATGGCGGCTATTCCAAAAGACCTGATAGAGACTGAATTATTTGGTCATGAAAAAGGTGCTTTTACCGGTGCAAATACGCAACGTCAAGGCCGTTTTGAACAGGCCAACGGCGGTACGCTGTTCCTGGATGAAATTGGCGACATGCCTTTTGAAACACAAACGCGTTTATTACGTGTCCTTGCAGATGGTGAATTCTATCGCGTTGGTGGTCACATTCCGGTTAAAGTTGATGTACGTATTGTGGCTGCAACGCATCAGGACTTGGAAAAACTGGTACATGACGGCCGCTTCCGTGAAGACTTGTATCACCGTCTAAATGTAATCCGTATTCATATTCCTAAACTGGCGCATCGCTCTGAAGATATTCCAATGCTGGCACAGCACTTCCTTGCGCGTGCAGGTAAAGAACTGGGTGTAAATCCTAAAATCTTACGTCCTGAAACTCAGGAATATATGCAGAAGCTGCCTTGGCAAGGGAACGTTCGTCAGCTTGAAAATACCTGTCGCTGGCTAACCGTGATGATCACAGGCCGTGAAGTTTATCCAGAAGATCTGCCACCAGAATTAAAACAGATTCCAATTCAGCAGCAAGATCCGGGTGCTCCAATTCCAAACCTGAATCAAATTGCGCCGCATCATTGGGATGAATTACTGGGTCAATGGGCAATCCAGAAACTGAAAAACGGCGAAATGAAGCTGTTAGATGTGGCTACACCAATGTTTGAACGCACACTCATTAATGCTGCACTACAACAAACTCGTGGTCGTAAGCGTCATGCAGCCGAACTATTAGGTTGGGGGCGTAATACCCTCACCCGTAAGTTGAAAGAACTCGGCATGGACAGTGCGGAGGATGATGAAGTCGAAGAAGTCGAAGGCCAAGCCTGAAATTAAAAAAGCACCCTTGGGTGCTTTTTTATTGCTTATGTATAGTAATGAGATTCCTACACTGTTAAACCGATATAACGCGAATAACCTGCTGCACCTAAATCTGACTTTAAAATCAGATAATTCGGATAAGTACTTGTGGTGATTTCCTCGAACATGTTTACAACATCATCATTAGCATGCAGTTCATCCACTGTTTTTCGCATAGTTTGCTCAAATTCATCGGTGATGTATTCAAAACCGATATCCATGGCAATAAATAAGGTATGTTCACAGGGTTGAACATACTGCTCTTCTTGCCAATTAATGATGTCTTGATGGCAATGAGGGCAAGCGATGTTGTCTGTGGCTTGGATATCGAGTTCAACGAGTTGGTATGGCATTGGAATGATCTAGATGTGGAACTTTTGAATATTTTAGCAAATCCCAACATCATCGCAGTCATTCTTTAGAAAATTTCTACAACCATTGCACAAGCAATTCTTCCACCATTTCTTTACCTCGTAAATGATTCATCCAAGATGATGGAATTGCATCTACACCATAATATAAACCAGCTATACCACCCGCCACACATGCAGTCGTATCTGTATCATTACCCAGCGCAATTGCTGTCTTAATCACCTTTTCATAATCGCTAGCTTGTAGTGCGTAATATGCCGACTTTAAACAATCTACGACATAGCCAGTACCTGTCGGTCGATCCCAGTCATCACTTAAAATATGGTGCTCAAGCTCATCTAACGCACCATTCTGATCACTCAATTCACGCTTGAGTATTTCAATTGCTTCTATCCATGAATCTTGAATAGAACAACCATCTAAAATTTTACGTACCCATAAACAATATAATGCACAACATAATTTAGAACGGATATGCGCATGAGTCAGATGTGATTGTATAAATGCCGCCTCTATTAATTCACGATTAGAGCCTTGATGCCAGAGCGCTAAAGGCAATACACGCATCAGCGCACCATTACCATTGGCATATTCATCATTTTTCGCAACTTGATTTAACTAGATACCCGATTGATAACGATGTATCGCATCAACCGTTTGAATTCCCACATCGAATACCTGACCATCGACAGCCATATAACTTGATTGGTACCAATCGCAAATCCGTTGCATAAAATCTTCAGGATTGAGTTTCTTTTGATCTAACAATGAGGCCAACAAACATAATGCTTGTGCACCATCATCTGACCACGTTCCAATTGGAAGACTGGCATAAGTCCGCGCAAATCCTTTTGGGGGAATCATATCAATTTGTTCAATATCAGGCAGCTGGCTCGGCACTTTAAACTCATAAGGCACACCTACCGCATCACCAACAAGTAAACCGTAAATCGCGCCCCGTATGTATTTTTCTCTATCCATGTTTTAGCTTCATTGTTGTACATTTCCCATAATTAACATAGCAAAATTACTGAATTTATTCATGAAATAATTGATCTTTTAATTTTTTTAACTTCATTAAATATAAAAAACCCGCATTACGCGGGTTTTTTATCACTTCAAAATCTTATGCAGATTTTTTCGCTTGGGCATTCTTACGAATCGTAATCATCACCAATTGAACTGCCGCAGGTGTTACACCCGGAATACGGCTTGCTTGAGCCAGTGTTTCAGGACGAATATCTTTTAACTTCAAGGTAATTTCATGAGAAAGACCTGAAACAACATCATAGTCAAAATCAGCAGGAATCTTGGTTTCCTCTAAACGTTTCATTTGTGCAACGTCTTGATGCTGACGGTTGATATAACCTTCGTATTTCACTGCAATCTCAATCTGATCACCCACTTGTGGTGAAACTTCAGAACCTGTGAGCTCTGCAATTTGAGCGAAGGTGATGTTTGGACGTTTTAACAAATCAATTGCAGAACATTCTTTAGAAAGATCCGCACCTGTCATTTCTACGAATTTTTTACCCATTGGATTGTTTGGTGCAGCCCAAAGGTGTTGCAAACGACCTGTTTCTTTCTCTACAGCTTCCATTTTTTCACAGTAAGCTGCCCAACGTTCGTCATCAACCAGACCCATTTCACGACCGATTGGTGTTAAACGTTGATCCGCATTGTCTTCACGTAACATCAAACGGTATTCCGCACGTGAAGTGAACATACGGTACGGTTCTTTAGTACCTAAAGTGATCAAGTCATCAACCAGTACACCCATGTACGCTTCATCACGTTTTGGTGTCCATTGTTCTTGATCCCATGCACGACGTGCAGCGTTCAAGCCTGCAAGCAAGCCTTGAGCACCCGCTTCTTCATAACCGGTTGTACCGTTAATCTGACCAGCAAAGTACAGGTTATTGATCGCTTTGGTTTCCAAAGTGAACTTCAATGCTTGCGGGTTAAAGTAATCGTATTCAATCGCATAACCCGGACGAAGAATGTGTGCATTCTCCATACCACGGATTGAACGCACCAATTCAAACTGAACATCAAATGGTAAAGAAGTTGAAATACCGTTTGGATAAAGCTCATGTGTATCCAAGCCTTCAGGCTCAAGGAATACTTGGTGTGAATCTTTATCAGCAAATTTATGAATTTTATCTTCAATTGATGGACAGTAACGTGGACCTACACCTTCAATCACACCAGTGTACATCGGTGAACGGTCTAAACCGCCACGAATGATCTCATGGGTACGTTCATTGGTATGCGTGATGTAGCAGTTCACCTGTTCAGGGTGCATAGACACATCACCCATAAATGACATGGTTGGAGACGGGAAATCACCCGGCTGCGGTGTCATGACAGAGAAGTCGACTGAACGTGCATCAATACGTGGCGGTGTACCTGTTTTTAAACGACCTACAGGTAAGTTTAACTCACGTAAACGATGTGCCAATGAAATTGAAGGAGGATCGCCAGCACGACCGCCTGAAGCATTGTTTAAGCCAATGTGAATCACACCACCTAAGAATGTACCTGCAGTTAGCACCACAGTTTTCGCATCAAAGCGAATACCCATTTGGGTCACGACACCTTTAACAGTATCGCCTTCAACAATCAGGTCATCTGCTGCTTGCTGAAAGATATCCAGATTCGCTTGATTTTCTAAAGTCTCACGAATCGCTGCTTTATAACGAACACGGTCAGCCTGCGCACGAGTTGCACGTACTGCTGCACCTTTACGTGAATTCAGAATACGGAATTGAATACCGCCTTTATCGGCAGCCAGCGCCATCGCACCGCCCAAGGCATCAATTTCACGCACTAAATGTGATTTACCGATCCCGCCAATGGCCGGGTTACAGCTCATCTGCCCTAAAGTCTCAATGTTATGAGTTAAGAGTAATGTCTGTCGACCCATACGTGCTGCAGCCAGTGCTGCTTCCGTACCTGCGTGACCGCCACCGATAACAATGACATCGTATACTTTAGGATAGTGCATAGTGGTAAATAGAGAGATAGAAAAAGGATAGCTGAACATTATAGCAAACTTCCTTCCAAAGTTGACAAAATCACTTGAATTTATCCTTCGGAATTTACTCTGCCAGCCAATAAAGCAATGTAATTAAACTTTGCATACTTACTATATAAATTAAACATCTAAACTCAAAAAGTTACCCGACTCATATTGTTTAATATTGATTAGTTTTTAATCTATAAAGTGGTAACATTACAAACAAAGGTATACATGATGAATAAGAATATTTTCCTAGCAACAGCGCTCTGCGGTCTATGTTTCGCTCCATTTGCAGCCTCAGCAAATGATAAAGTCGAGAAGGTTTATAATGCCCAAAAATACCAGCAAGTTTGTAAAGGTAAATCAGAGGGCGCTCCTGTAAGTTTTGCTTACCGCGGCATTATCTGGAATGGTACCTGTCAGCAACAGTTCTTCCCTTCATCATCAACCAATATCAAAGGCGATGAACCTGAACTTTATACATCTTGTAGTTCAGGCGGCGAAACTTCAGCAACCATTAATGGCACTCAGGTCAATGGTAAATGTGCATTAGGCTTTACCCCTCCACGTCCACAGTCACAAATGCAGTCTCAGCCACAGATGCAACAAGATATGCAGTCTCAACCACAAATGCAAACTCAGCCTCAAACCCCATCTCAATCAGGGATGTAAATCACTATATAGCTGATTAAATATATTTTTAATCAGAAACTTAACGGGTAAAATGCATAAATTTTACCCGTTTTTATATTGCTTATTTATTCATCTACGCTAAACTCAAAATATACCTAAAAAATGAATAATAAAAAGGAAACTTCATGGATTCGGGGTTTTTTAGCTTGTTTTTGCCGATTACTTTGGCAATTACGATGATGGGGTTAGGACTACAGTTAACAGTCAAGGATTTTCTGCATGTTAGTCGTTATCCTAAGGTGATTTTTATTGTCTTATTCTCGCAACTGGTGATTTTAACCGGTTTAACCTTTTTAATCTGTTTGGTACTGGATCTGCCGCCATTGCTTGCTGTAGGCATGATGCTGCTGGTTGCCTCTCCAGGAGGAGCCACCGCCAATCTGCTGAGTTATCTTTACAAAGGTGATGTGGCGCTTAATATCACGTTAACCGCCATCAATACGATTATTTCTATTTTCACTTTACCTTTTATTATGAATCTGTCCCTGTACTATTTTATAGGACAGGATACCGGCATCGGCTTACCGCTTGAAAAAATGGCTCAGGTTTTTCTGATTACGCTGATTCCGGTTGTGATCGGCATGCTGATGCGAGCAAAGTTTCCAAAGCTTTCAGACATTGTACATATGCCAATGCGGCTGCTCTCTATCGCTTTTTTAAGCATGCTCTTGATCTATGCCATTTTCCAAGAGCGCTTTAACATCATCGAATATTTTGCCAGTATCGGGATTGCTACTTCTATATTATGTTTTTCCAGCCTGTTTCTCGGTTATTGCCTGCCTTTATTAATGGATATTCCAGACAAGATGGCACGCGCCTGCACCTTCGAAGTCGGCATTCATAATACGACTGTGTCAATGACGATTGCGATTTCTGTCCTGAATAATGTCACCATTGCCATCCCTGCGGGTATTTATTCAATTGTCATGTACGTTTTTGCTGGTATTTTTGGCTTTATGATTAGTCAGCAGAAACTTAGCTATAGTGGCAAGAGTCGTTTATCAGATTTGTAACTTTCTAAGTCAATTTCCTGCTTAAGCTGTATGCTTTTTATAGAAAATTTAAAACTATTAAAATAAATTTCTATAAGGAGCATGCAGATGGACTCTGGCATCATAACAATATTCCTCCCCCTCGCACTCGCCATCATCATGGTGGGATTAGGACTCGAACTCACGCTTAAAGATTTTGCCCGGGTAAGTCAGCACCCTAAAGCAGTGCTGGTTGCCTTGTTTTGTCAATTAATTCTGCTGGTAAGCATTGCTTTCATTCTATGTAGAGTTCTGGCTTTACCACCTTTACTTGCTGTTGGTCTGATGTTGCTGGCCGCATCGCCAGGTGGCAGCACCGCAAATCTGTTCAGCTATCTGTTTAAAGGTGATTTGGCGCTTAATATTACCTTGACTGCGATCAATTCGGTGGTCGCTGCATTTACCTTGCCTTTAATCATGAATTTTTCCATCATGCATTTTATGCAGGACAGTCAGCAGATCAGCCTGCAGTTCGGAAAGATCCTGCAAGTGTTTGGTATCATTATTATACCAGTCGCGATTGGCATGTTGATTCGTCATTATGCGCCTGCACTTACAGTAAAGTTAAACAAGCCTCTTCGCATTTTTGCAGTCTTCTTTCTAGTGCTGATTATTGCTGGAGCAATTTATAGTGAACGCGCCAATATTGCTGAATACCTGACTCAGGTGGGTTTAGCAACCGCCCTGTTCTGTCTCTTCAGCTTAATGATTGGCTATTTTGTTCCACGACTGATGAATATCAATTCCGCTCAGGCACGTGCCAGCGCCTTCGAGATCGGCATTCACAACAGTACGCTTGCCATGACCATTGCACTTACTGTCATGTCCAGCACTGTGGTTGCCATGCCTGCTGCGGTGTATTCCATCTTCATGTATATCTTCGCGGCTATTTTTGGACTATTGCTGAATCGTTTTGCTCCAGTAGCTGCACGCCCTACCATTTCTCCCACTCAGGAAAATGCGTTTTAACCGGTTTTCATAAAAAGGATGCGAAAGCATCCTTTTTATTTGACTCCGTCTCAAGAAGATCACACCTTCAAGCCGAACTTCCGTTACAATAGCTTTTTGAAAAAATGTATAAAGGTTATTTCTGTGAAGTGGTTACAAATTCATATTACAGTTGATCAGGCTCAGGTAGATTTTACTGAAACATTACTTAGCTCACTGGGCGCCGTAAGTGTCACCCTGGATGATGCTGAAAACCAGGATTTACTGGAACCACTTCCAGGAGAAACACCGCTCTGGAATAAAGTGATCGTGACTGGCATCTATGCTCAGGAAGATGACGAAGAAGAAATCGATGTAGCTGCATTGGAAACCTTTATTCGTGCGCAACTACCTGAAGCACCAATCCGTCATGAATTCCTGGAAGATCAAGCTTGGGAACGTACCTGGATGGATGCATACGAGCCAATCCAGATTTCTGAAAAATTCTGGATTGTTCCAGAGTGGATGGAAGCGCCTGAAGCAGATGCAGTGAATATCAAGCTTGATCCAGGTTTAGCTTTTGGCACAGGTAACCATGCATCTACTTTCCTTTGCCTGCAATGGCTGGGTAAAACCGATGTAAAAGACAAGATCGTGATCGATTATGGCTGTGGTTCAGGCATTTTGGCTGTCGCTGCTTTGTTACTCGGCGCCAAATATGCCTATGCAACTGATATTGACCCACAAGCTGTTTTAGCCACCAAACAGAATGCTGAACTGAATGGCGTATTGGATCGACTTTATGTTGGTTTACCGGAAGAGTTCAATGCAGAGCTTGGCGAGCAGAAAGCAGATGTGTTTGTTGCCAATATTCTGGCTGGCCCACTCATGATGCTTGAGCCTGAGTTCGCAGAATTGGTGAAACCTGAGGCAGAGTTCGCACTCGCAGGTGTTATCGAAGAGCAAGTTGCTGATGTTACTAGCATTTACTCAAAACATTTTGATATATTAGAAGTAGAAAAACGCGATGAACACTGGTGCCGTATCTCGGGGAAACGCCATAAGAATTAAAGAGTCTATAAAACATTTATGAGTGACAAGCGAACCCACTGCCCGACTTGCTCTACAACCTATAAAGTTACGGTTGCGCAATTAACCATTGCCCAAGGCATGGTTTGCTGCCCAAAATGTAGTACGACCTTTAATGCTTTATCGCATCTGGTGACCGAAGCACAGAATTCGGTCGCCCTTACCCATACGCCAAGTCATGTTTCTTATATTAATAGAAGCCTCACCGAATCTACTTCTTCAGATCAGCACTATTTACTCAACATCTTTGATGAAAAAGTTGAAAACTCAAATATTGATCTGAAAACCTATCTGAACAACCTGAATTATTTCAGTACTGAACCGATTGCAGTACTGCCTAGCATGAACTGGGATGATCAGGCTGATAAACAGCACAATAAAGGCCCGCTTTATTATTTAGGCTGGACCAGCCTAAACCTGTTCTTATTTGGCTTACTTTTATTTCAATTCTTCTGGTTCAATCCACACTATATTAAGAATAGTCATGTGATGAGTGTGGCTTTTAACAATATCTGTGAAGTGTTCAACTGTTCCAATCTGGAAGAACATTACAATCTGATCAATACCAATAAGGTCAAAGCCAAAGCGATTGCCACAGATAAAACCCAGTTTAGTGGTGAGCTGATCAATTTCCACAAGCGCAGTCTGGAAATGCCAAACTTAAGAGTTCACCTTAAAGATCAGGGTGTAGTCTTGGCGACTTATAATTTAAAACCTCAGGAATACCTGATCGAAAGCCTGGTTAAGATTCAACGTATTCCCCAAAACAGCCCATTTAAATTTGAATTTGTGCTTCCTGTCGACCGTAAAGACTTCGATAATTACAGTTTGGAAATAATTCGACCTTAATATTGATAAAAACTATTAAAAAACGAAAAAAAAGTTAAAAAAAATGCAGTTTTCTTGCTCACTTTTCCCGAGACAATGGTATTATACGCGCCACGAAAGCTATGTGCTGCAAACTCCTCGCTACTTTTTCACAACAAATACAGTCTTGCCTAATGCGCTATAAAACTTATTGCGTATCGAGCAGATTTTTTTGTTTTGATTTTGGTCAGTAACAAAACTTTAACTATTGTTACGCTTATTTTTCGACCAAATCGTCGAGATGTGGCAAGCTACAAGCTCAATGTAATGACCAAGTTTTAGAACTCCAGTTTTAGGATCTAAAATGGAGTTCATTTCAATTTCTAGACCACTTTTATATATCACTTTACCCAAGTGATATTTGATTTTTCGGATTAATTCGCATGAATAGCAAATCTCCTATTTTTACTGCACAATCTGATGTCGCTCTTCGTATTCACGTAGATCGCGCAGTTCGCCACTACTTTGCACAACTGCAAGGCGAGCAACCTTCTCAGGTGTACGACATGGTGCTGGCAGAAATGGAGAAGCCTTTATTATCTGTCGTTCTAGAATATACGCGTGGTAATCAGACACGCGCTGCCGAGATTCTCGGACTAAACCGCGGTACTTTACGTAAAAAGTTAAAAGCTCACGGTTTAATGAGTGAATAAATGATAAAATGCTTGCGGCTACCGCAGGCATTTTTTTTGACTGTTAATTAGCTATTTAGATTTAATCTGTTCCTTGGTAACTGTGACGAAGATCATGACTATTAAACGCGCTTTAATCTCTGTTTCCGATAAAACCGGTATTGTGGAATTTGCACAAGACCTTGCTGCTCTTGGGGTAGAAATTTTATCTACAGGTGGTACATACAAATTGTTGAAAGACAATAATGTTGCTGTAGTAGAAGTTTCGGAGCACACTGGTTTCCCAGAGATGATGGACGGCCGTGTAAAAACGCTACATCCGAAAATTCATGGTGGCATCCTGGCTCGTCGTGGTCTAGACGAAGCTGTGATGGCTGAACACAACATCGATGCGATCGATCTTGTCGTTGTTAACCTGTATCCATTTGCTGCAACTGTAGCGAAACCAAACTGTTCACTAGCTGATGCAATTGAAAACATCGACATCGGTGGTCCAACAATGGTTCGTGCTGCTGCGAAAAACCACGCGTCTGTTGGTATCGTAGTAAATGCTGCTGACTATGCAACTGTAATTGCTGAGCTTAAAGCTGATGGTGCTTTATCTTATGCAACCCGTTTTGACCTTGCGGTTAAAGCATTCGAACATACTGCTCAATATGACGGTATGATCGCATCTTACTTAGGCGCTCGCGTAGGTAAAGAAGAAGGTCAGGCAGACAAATTTGCGCGTACTTTCAATACTCAATTAAACAAAGCTCAAGACTTACGTTACGGTGAAAACCCGCATCAGTCTGCTGCTTTCTATGTAGATCCTGCTGCGAAAGAAGCTTCTGTTGCGACTGCTAAGCAGCTACAAGGTAAAGAACTTTCTTATAACAACATCGCGGATACTGATGCTGCACTTGAATGTGTGAAATCATTTGCGAAACCTGCTTGTGTGATCGTAAAACATGCGAACCCATGTGGTGTTGCAGTTTCTCTAGACGGCATCAAAGCTGCTTATGATCTTGCTTATGCAACTGACCCTGAATCTGCATTTGGCGGCATCATTGCATTCAACCGTGAATTAGACGTTGCAACTGCGCAAGCAATTGTGGATCGTCAATTCGTTGAAGTGATCATTGCACCAAGTATCGCTGACGGCGTACTTGAAGTGACTGGCGCGAAGAAAAACGTACGTGTACTCGTATGTGGCGAACTTCCAGCGATTAATGAACGTGCTCCACAGCTTGACTACAAACGTGTAAACGGTGGTTTACTGGTTCAAGATCAAGACTTGGGCATGATCACGAAAGATGACCTTAAAGTAGTGACTAAGCGTGCTCCAACTGAACAAGAAATCGATGACATGATCTTTGCTTGGAAAGTTGCGAAATACGTGAAATCAAACGCGATTGTTTATGCGAAAAACCGTCAAACTATTGGTGTGGGCGCAGGTCAAATGAGCCGTGTAAACTCAGCTCGTATTGCTGCGATCAAAGCTGAACACGCTGGTTTAGTGGTTGAAGGTGCAGTTATGGCATCTGATGCCTTCTTCCCATTCCGTGACGGTATCGACAACGCGGCTAAAGCCGGCATCAAATGCATTATCCAACCAGGTGGTTCAATGCGTGACGAAGAAACAATTGCTGCAGCGGATGAAGCTGGTATTGCAATGGTATTCACTGGCATGCGTCATTTCCGCCACTAATTTTTAAGTATTAAATTCCAGACCCTCCTTTTCGTAAGGAGGGTTTGTTACATCAGTAGATTGTTTAATATCTTGCTATAAGATGTTAAAAGATTTTTAAACCTCATTGGGTTTGTGGAATTTCATTTTCGAGGGAATTTTCTAAAGATGAACATTTTAGTTTTAGGTAGTGGCGGCCGTGAACATGCGCTTGCATGGAAAATCGCACAAGACGATCAAGTGGCAAAAGTATTTGTTGCACCGGGCAATGCAGGCACCGCAACTGAAAATAAATGTGAAAATGTCGCTTTGGACATTCTCAATAACCCTGCCATCATTGATTTTGCAAAAAACAATGCAGTTGAAATGATTATTGTTGGTCCTGAAGCACCATTAGTAAATGGTGTAGTTGATGCTTGCCGCGAAGCAGGCGTGAAAGTTTGGGGCCCTACTCAATTTGCTGCTCAGCTGGAAGGCTCTAAAGCATTCGCGAAGCACTTCTTAAAACGCCATAACATTCCAACTGCTTTTTACGATGTATTTACTGAAGTAGATGCAGCAAAAGCATTTGTTGAGAAAAATGGCGCGCCAATTGTGATCAAGGCTGATGGTCTTGCTGCGGGTAAAGGTGTAATTGTTGCCATGACCAATCAGGAAGCATTCGATGCCATTGATGACATGCTGGCAGGCAACAAATTTGGTGATGCCGGCTCTCGTGTGGTGATTGAAGAATTCCTTGCTGGTGAAGAAGCATCTTTCATTTGCATGATCGATGGTGACAACATCCTGCCAATGGCAACTTCTCAAGATCATAAACGTATTTTTGAAGGTGATCAGGGTCCAAATACTGGTGGTATGGGCGCTTACTCTCCTGCGCCAGTTGTCACTGCTGACGTGTTTGAAAAAGCTATGAATGAAGTGATGCGTCCGACTGTTGAAGGTATGAAAAAAGACGGTCACGTATACACAGGTTTCTTATACGCTGGTCTGATGATTGACGATAAAGGTCAACCGAAAGTAATCGAGTTTAACTGTCGTTTTGGTGATCCTGAAACTCAACCAATTATGATGCGTTTAAAATCATCTTTAGTTGATTTGGTTCAAGCAGGTCTTGAAGGTAATTTACCTGCAGAAGCTGAATGGGATGAGCGTAAGACTGTCGGTATCGTATTAGCATCTAAAGGCTATCCAGAAACGTCTAGCAATGGTGATGTGATTTCTGGTCTAGACACTGAAATGACTGATGCGAAAGTTTTCCATGCAGGCACCAAAGCTAATGAAAATGGTGACATCGTCACTGCTGGCGGTCGTGTTCTTTGTGTCACTGCTTTGGGTAATACCATTGGTGAAGCGCAAGCCAAAGCTCTAGAACTTTGTGAAAAAGTAACGTTCGACGGCGTTCAATATCGTAAGGATATTGGTTACCGTGCAATTGCTCGTGAAAATGCTTAATTCTTTCTCGTAAAAAATTAAGTAAAAACCCCGCTGAGTGCGGGGTTTTTAAATGCTCTCATTTTAAACAATAGGCTCTAATCCATTGCCAGAGCATCTTGGACATCTACCATTCAGCCCCCATCACCACCACATTGTTTACAAAAAATTGTATCTACAGTATTAAATGTTTGTTTGTAAATATCTCTTAAATCTTTTTCTTCTAATTGGTTAGGATTTTTTGTATCTAATAAAATTGATGTATCTTTGTTTGCATTTATAAATCCCTTAATCTATTCCAGACTAACAGAACGTCCTTTATATTTTCTAGTTAAAACTTCAGTTCTATGCTTATATAATTTTAAGCCATTATTTAATTCAATCTCCAACAGCACACACTTTTTATCATTCATACGTGATAATTTCAGAAGTCTTCCATCATCGATACAATAACGATGACTAGAATTTTCTAAAAATATTTTACTTTTCTTGCCAGAAATATAAGCATATAAATTTTTTTCTTGTGCTAAATCCTTTATATTTTCTAATGTTTTTTCTAATAGATCCATTTTTCTACTCTTAATTTGATCTCATACAATTATTACTTCAAATTTACAAATTTCAAGATAAACATGATTGCAATTATAAAAACCCCTCGCCTAATCCTTCGCCAATGGCAAGATTCCGATACTGCCCCATTTATCCAAATGTGTGCAGATAATGAGGTCATGCGTTATTTTCCTACCCCATTGACACCTGAACAAAGTCTACAGTTTATTCAAAAAGTGACTCGGCAGATTGATCAGCATGGTTGGGGTTTATGGGCAGTTGAGCTAAAAGAGACTAAAGAATTTATTGGATTTATTGGCCTGCAACCACAGCCTGATCTGTTTGAGTTTTCACCCTGTATTGAGATTGGCTGGCGGCTTGCTCAGAAATACTGGCATCAAGGTTATGCTACTGAAGGTGCTCGCACAGTATTGGATTACGCATTCAATACTTTAGATTTGAATAAAGTTGTATCTTTCACTGCCACAGTCAATACACCATCTGAAGCTGTGATGAAAAAGATAGGTATGGTAAAGACCCAAGAGTTTCAGCATCCAAAGTTGCCAGAAGATCACCCTTTATGTTGGCATGTCTTATATGAGATCAATCAACGTAATTAATCAAGTAAATAAGACATGGCTCACCCCCTCCCCAAGCATTCATTAAAAAAGATCTTTCAGTAGCTTAATGAGCTGATAGATTGATTATGTTTATTCATTTTTATGATTTCTATTGGATAAAATCTTATAAAGATCAATCTTTAAGCGATATGTAATTCTGATTTATCTTCAATAAAAATAATATATTGTATTCATTAATATTTTAATAATTTTCATCTAATTTATATTCTACTAAAAAGATAAGTAAATACTTTTTATCCACTATATCGAATAAACAATAATTGCTATGATTGCGCCCATTCAGAGCACCAAATACGATTATATCTTTTAAAAATCTCTATTTACTTTCTCCAAATAGAAAATCGATATGGCGGTTTGGTGAACTCTGACCCGATCGAATTAACGTGAACTGTTGCAGTACATTTGCATTTTCCCTGCCGGAGCCACATGCGACTCGATCTAAGGTCAGCTGAAAGTGTAATAAAACTCCACTTTAACATGACCTTAAAATGCATATACTTTAGGCAACACGAAAATTAGGACATCTTTATGAAAAAGCTACTTGGCGTTTTACTCAGTGCATCTGTACTGACTTTAACTGCATGCGGAAAACAAGAAGCGCCTGCAACGGATGCAGCACAAAACAAAGACTCAGGTGAACTGCAAACTGTTACTATGGCATCGACTGGTTCAGATGCTGACGTATGGCGCTACATTTCAACTTTGCCTGAAACTAAACAAGCCGGCATCAAGCTTGATGTGAAAAACTTTACTGACTATGTGGCGATGAATACTGCTGTTGCCAACAAAGAAATTGATGTCAACGCCTTCCAGTCTTATGCCTATATGGTTGCTTATAACGACGCCAATACTCAAAAGATCGCTCCACTTTCTACGACTTATCTTGAGCCAATGGGGATCTACTCAAGCAAAGTAAAAAAAGTAGAAGAATTTAAAACAGGTGCGACGATTGCAATTCCAAACGACGGCGCGAATGAATCACGCGCATTGTTATTATTACAATCTGCTGGTCTGGTAAAACTTAAACCAAACTTTGACCTGGTAAAAGGCACGCCTGCTGACATTACTGAAAATGCGAAACAGATTGTTATCAAGCCAATTCAAATGGCGACTGCAGTTCGTGTGAAAGATGAAGTTGATGCGATTGTTCTAGGTAATACTTTGGCAATGGAAGGTGGTCTGAACGTATTGAAAGATGCGATCTATTACGAAGCGATTGATCAAAGTACTAAAATGAATGTTAACGTTTTAGCTGTCGCTGCTGACCGTCAAAATGATCCTGTACTTCAAAAAGTTGGCCAGTTGTATCATACTCCAGCTGTGAAAGCCTATGTTGATGAACACTTCGGTGGTACTAAAGTTGCTGTCAATAAACCAGTGACTTATTTAACCGAAGAAAAGTAATACAATAATCAATATTCAGAACAGGCAAGATTTCTTGCCTGTTTTTTTATTCGTGATGCAGTATTTGACACTATGATTGAATTTAAAGACATCTCCAAACAGTATGAGCTCAAGGGTCAAACCTTACGTGCCTTGAATCGGATTAATTTACAGATTCCGACCGGCAGTATCTTTGGCATTATTGGTTATAGTGGTGCCGGTAAAAGTACCCTGATCCGCCTGATTAATCTGCTTGAACGCCCTACTTCTGGTCAGGTGATTATCAATGGCACGGACTTTACTGCTTTGGATGCCAAATCATTGCGTCAGGAACGTACCCAGATCGGTATGATTTTCCAGCACTTCAATCTGATGCAGACCAAAACGGTGGTTGCCAATATTGAAATGCCGATGAAATTGCTGGGCTGGAGCAAAGCTGAACGGGAAAAACGTCTCGAAGAACTGCTGGATTTTATTGATCTGAAACATAAGCGTCATGCTTTCCCGGATGAACTGTCCGGTGGTCAAAAGCAACGTGTTGGTATTGCTCGTGCATTGGCAAATCACCCAAAAATTTTGTTATGTGATGAAGCAACTTCTGCTCTAGATCCGCAAACTACTAAATCTGTACTGCAACTACTCAAACGGATTAATCAGGAACAAGGCATTACCATTGTTATGGTCACCCATGAAATGGATGTGATTGAAACCGTGTGTGATTATGTTGCTGTTATGGAAAAAGGCGATGTGATTGAAACAGGTTCTACCTTACAGATCTTTAGTCAGCCGCAGCATCCAACCACCAAGAATTTCATCCAGACTGTATTACAGCAAAATTTACCAGTGAATATTCTGGCGAATCTGGAAAATCAGAATCATCACAGTATTTATTGTTTAAAATTCCTGGGCAGCTCAGCGCAGGAAACCGTGATTCAGGGCGTGATCAAACAATTTGATATCAGCTTGAATATCCTTTTTGCCAATATGACAGAAATTAATGGGTCGGTGATTGGCCAGATGTTTATTCAGCTCTTAGGCGATCCAGCACAAATTACAGCAGCAATGCAATATCTGAGAGATAACGGCGTACAAGTAGATCAGGCGGGAGTACAAGAATGAGAGACTTAATTGTACAGTGGCTTACCACGATCACTGCGCCATTCTGGAAAAGTTCCCTGTCGATGGATCAGTTTGTTACAGCACTACAAGAAACTTTCCACATGGTATTCTTCGCGATGCTGTTTGGCTGTATCTGGGGATTTATTCAGGCGATCATTTTACTTGTCACTCGTCCAAACGGGATTCTGCCAAACCGTGTGATTTACCACGTTCTAAACCCGATTGTGAATGCACTGCGTTCCCTACCATTTATTATTCTGCTGATTGCAGTGATTCCACTTACTAAATTTTTGGTCGGAACATCAATTGGTACTTGGGCAGCGATTGTACCTCTAACTATTTATGTCGGTCCTTATATCGGCCGTCTGGTAGAAACTTCTCTGCTGGAAGTGAATGAAGGCATTATCGAATCTGCACAAGCGATGGGTGCAACGCCAATGCAGATTATTTTTAAGTTTATTCTGCCGGAAGCGCGTAGTTCACTGATTCTAAATCTAACCACAGCAACTATCAGTTTGATTGGTGCAACCGCAATGGCTGGAGCAGTTGGTGCCGGTGGTATTGGTGACTTAGCGATCTCTTATGGTTATCAGCGTTTTGATACATCTGTGGTGATCATGACTGTGATCGTTTTACTGATTCTAGTTCAGATTGTACAAAGTGTCGGGGACTGGTTATCGCGACTTCGTTAAGCTAAATTCCTAAGGAAATAAAGCCCTCTTTCTGAGGGTTTTATTTTCTACTGATAAAATATCTGCATCTTAAACATCGAAGCGCACATTTGATACATGACGTAGCAGCATGGATGCTGCCGTTGATCTGTGGCACATGGAAGTGCCACAGATCAACAAAGGGGTTTTGTTACTTTTGGCCCGTCAAAAGTAAGGCATAACTACTCAAAATTTAAATTGAAGTAAAAATAATGAAATTCTAATTTTCAAATAACTTTATGAATAAACTTACTGACACTTGAAATTCTTCTTTTACTTTTGAAAGATGAATAGCACTGCTATGCAAGGTAACAAAAATCTTCTGTTAGCTTGATGATACGTCCCTGTATCACAAGCCAACGGCGACATCCATGTCGCCTAATACAAATTCAATTTGGATACGTAGTTCTATTCCGATAAAATGATAAACATGACTTTAAGTCAATTCTAATTCACAATCTAAAAGTTCAGCATTTCCCCTCAATTTCAAACTGAAACAATAAATCCCGTGCTAAACTATCGAGTGGTTTTTGCAGGGACTCATTTATGCACTTTGTTCATCTTGGTATTCATACAGAATTTTCGATTACTGAATCCATCGTACGTATACCTGACTTGGTCAAAGCTGCTGCGAATGACGAGATGCCAGCACTCGCGCTGACTGACTTATCCAATCTACATGCTGCTGTTAAATTCTATAAAAAATGTTTGGATAAAGGCATCAAACCGATTCTTGGCTCTGAAATTCGTCTGAATGATGCTGAGCATCGGGTTACCCTGCTTTCCATGACCAACAAAGGCTGGCGCAACCTGACCGAACTGGTGTCTGAAGGTTATATCAGCGGCCAGCAACTGGATATTCCTTGCGTACAAAAAGATTGGATCTTGAATCAGCACGATGACATGATCGTATTGCTCGGTATGCAGTCCGATGTCGGCAAAATGCTGATTACTTCAAATCCCGATAAAGCTGAACCGCTACTGCAAGAATGGGTAGAGAAATTTGGAAATCGTGTTTATCTCGCCCTCACCCGCACTGGCCGTGCTAATGAAGATACTTTCATTGAAGAAGCGGTAAAGCTCGCAAAGAAATATAATATTGGTGTAGTTGCACATAATGATGTGCATTTTATTGCACGCGAAGACTTTGAAGCACATGAAGCGCGTGTCTGTATCGCAGATGGTTATGTGCTTGGTGATAATCGCCGTCCTAAAACCTATAGCCCTGAGCAATATTTTAAAAGCTCAACAGAAATGGCGGAACTGTTTAGCGATATTCCAACCGCGATTGAAAACACCTTCCATATCGCAAAACGTTGTAATGTCACCCTACGTTTAGGTTTCAACGATCTACCAGATTATCCAATTCCTGAAGGCCATACTATTGACACCTACTTCGCACATTTATGTGAAGAAGGTTTAGAAGAACGCCTGAACTTCCTGTATCCACCAGAAAAACGTGAAGAAGACTGGCCTATAATCCGTCAGCCTTATGATGAACGTCTGGCCTTTGAGATCAAGATTATTCTGGATATGGGCTTCCCAGGGTACTTCTTGATCGTCATGGACTTCATTCAATGGTCCAAAGGAAATGGCGTACCGGTAGGTCCGGGCCGTGGTTCAGGTGCGGGTTCCCTCGTAGCCTATAGTTTGAAAATTACCGATCTTGATCCTCTGCGCTATGACCTGCTGTTCGAACGTTTCTTGAACCCGGAACGTGTGTCGATGCCCGACTTTGACGTCGATTTCTGTATCGCTGGTCGTGACCGCGTAATTGACTATGTGGCACGGACTTATGGTCGTGATGCGGTATCGCAAATTGCGACTTTCGGTACCATGGCAGCGAAAGGTGCGATTCGAGATGTAGCCCGTGTCTTGGGTAAATCTTATGGTCTGGCTGATCGTATTTCCAAACTGATTCCAACCAAGCCTCTGGGTTTAAGCCTTGAAGAATCATTGGAAGCTGAACCTCAACTGAAAGATATCGTCACCAATCCATCGAATCCCGATTATGACGATGCCTCAGAAATCTGGGAAATGGCACTCAAGCTTGAAGGCATTACCCGTAATACCGGTAAACATGCCGGTGGTGTAGTGATTGCACCAACCAAACTGACCGACTATTCAGCCGTGATGTGTGATGCGGATGGTACAGCACGTGTTGCTCAATTTGATAAGGATGATGTCGAAGCTGCCGGTCTAGTGAAATTCGACTTCTTAGGTCTACGTAACCTGACCGTTATTGAAGATGCCATCAAGCACATCAATGCACGCCCAGACGTGACCGAACCGGTGAATATTTCCTATATTCCGCTGGATGATAAGCCAGCCTATAACATCTTCGCGACGGCGAATACCACTGCGGTATTCCAGTTTGAATCCGTCGGCATGAAAAAGATGTTGAAGGAAGCACGTCCTAGCAAGTTCGAAGAAATTATCGCCTTCGTATCGTTATATCGTCCGGGTCCAATGGATCTGATTCCTGACTTTATCCATCGTATGCATGGTGGCGAGTTTGAATACCTGCATCCATTACTGGAAAAGGTATTAGAGCCGACTTACGGGATCATGGTATACCAAGAACAGGTAATGCAGTCGGCACAGTTCTGTGCCGGCTATAGCTTGGGTGGTGCGGACTTACTTCGTCGTGCGATGGGTAAGAAAAAACCTGAAGAAATGGTCAAGCAGCGTAAGATCTTCATTGAAGGTGCTGCGAAAAAAGATATCGATGAAGCAACGGCGAACCATATCTTCGACTATATGGAAAAATTCGCAGGCTATGGCTTTAACAAATCGCATGCTGCAGCCTATGCACTTGTCGCCTATCAAACAGCTTGGTTGAAAGCGCATTATCCTGCTGAATTCATGTCAGCGGTGATGACCTCGGAAATGCAGAACACTGATAACGTGGTGTTCCTGATTGATGATTGCCGTCATAACGGACTGGAAGTATTACCACCATCGGTGAATATGTCGATTTACCAGTTCCATGCCAGTGATCCAAAAACTATTGTGTATGGTTTAGGTGCGATTAAAGGCGTGGGTGAAGCGGCAATGCAGTCCGTGATTGAATCACGTCAGAAAGAAGGTCCTTATAAAGACCTGTTTGACTTCTGTCACCGTATCGACCTGAAAAAAATCAATAAACGTACGCTCGAAGCCTTGATCCGTGCGGGTGCACTAGATTGTCTAGGCATTGAACGTGCTGACCTAATGGCACAATTGCCTGAAGCGGTACAAGCTGCGGATCAGGCGCGTCAGAACCGTGAAACCGGGATCATGGATCTGTTCGGGGAAGTTGAAGAAGTCCAACGTAAACCTGCCAAACCGGTGAAACCTTGGTCAGATGAAGTTCGTCTGAAAGGTGAAAAAGATACCTTAGGTCTATACCTGACTGGTCACCCAATTGATGTATATCGTAATGAACTAAAAGCTTTTGTACCTTGTCAGATCAATGAATTAACCCCAACCCGTCGTGGTGTAACGACTGTGTTTGCCGGTCTGGTAGTCGATGTCGCTAACTTCCCGAACCGGATGATGGTGACATTAGATGATGGTACGGCACGTATCGAAATTTCCACCAACCATGAACGCTTCCAGCGCTTTAAAGACATCGTTCAGGTCGATAAAGTGGTAGTGATTGAAGGTGAAATCTACGAACGTGAAGGTTTTGACCGTCCACTCGGTCGTTTAACTAAGGCCTTTAGCCTGAATGAAATCCGTCAGAAACGTGCTAACAGCATCAAGATTACCTTGCAAGCTGAACATTACAGCAAAACCCTCAGCCGTGACTTGCAGCAGATTCTAGTGCCATATACCAATGTGGACATGAGCACGCATATTCCCGTGATTCTATATCTGGATTATGGCTATGCCACGGCCGAACTGCATCTGGGTTTAAGCTGGAAAGTTGCGCCGCTGGATGATCTTCTCGCCAAGCTGCGTGATTATTTTGGCAAGACTGCGCTCTATATCGAGTATCAGGTGAAGTCTAAAGCTGCACGTGCCGTATCTTATGAACAAGCCAAGCCGGTCGAGGTTCCGCCCCCACCTGCTGACATGAGTATGGACGATGCTCTGGCACAATATGAAGCTGAATCTCAGCCGCAGTATTCATAAATCTCCCATTTTAATATATCCAAACTGGAATCATCATGAGTCAAATTGACAATGCTGCTGTTTCAGCACATCTCTCTCATGTGCGTATTGTCATGGTTAATACTACCCTGCCTGCCAATATTGGTAGTGCCTTACGTGCCATGAAAACCATGGGCCTGTGCAAGCTGGTTCTGGTTGCGCCTAAAACCTACCCACATCCGGACATTGATGCCCTAGCTGCAGGTGCAACCGATCTGATCGAGCAGATTGAAATCGTAGAAACGCTAGAAGAAGCCATTAAGGATTGCCAGATCGTCTTTGGGACCAGTGCGCGTAGCCGCACCATTCCATGGCCTTTACTAGATGTCCGTCCAGCGGCAGAAAAAGCACTTTCTGCTGTGGTGCAAGAAAAACAGGAAATTGCGATTCTGTTTGGCCGTGAAGACCGCGGTCTGACCAATGAAGAACTGGCAATGGCGAATTATCACTTAACCATTCCTGTGAATACGGATTATGGTGTTTTGAATGTTGCTCAAGCCATTCAGGTGATCTGCTATGAACTGCGTATGGCAGCACTGGATCAGGTTGAACACCCACGTGATCCAAAAGCCACCATGCAAGTCATTGATGGCATTGAAATGGAATGGGATGAACCACTGGTGACCCATGAACAGATGGAACAGTTCTACCCGCATCTGGAAAAAATGCTGGCAGAAATTGAATTTATGGATCCAAAAAACCCACGATTACTTCCTTTACGCTTGCGTCGCCTTTTCGGACGTATACAATTAGATCGTATGGAATATCACTTACTTCGTGGTATTTTCACTCGTGTTCAGGCACTGAATAACGGCACCTGGAAAAAATCTTCCCATACATCACAACAGGATGAGGATCAAAACTAATGCTAAAACAGCTCAAAGAAGATATCCAAGCTGTCTTTGCGCGCGATCCTGCAGCACGCAATACCTTAGAAGTCTTAACCACCTACCCTGGCATCCATGCACTGATTATGCATCGGATGGCACATGAGCTATGGAAAAAAGACTGTAAAGGTACAGCGCGTGTTTTGTCCTCTTTTAGCCGTTTTGCAACAGGTATCGAAATTCACCCAGGTGCCAAGATTGGTAAACGTTTTTTCATTGATCATGGCATGGGCGTTGTGATTGGTGAAACTGCGGAAATTGGCGATGATGTCACCTTGTATCATGGTGTGACTTTGGGTGGTACCACCTGGAATAAAGGCAAGCGTCACCCGACTCTGGAAGATGGTGTTGTTGTTGGTGCAGGTGCTAAAATCCTGGGGCCATTCACGGTAGGTAAAAATGCCAAGGTTGGTTCCAATGCTGTGGTTACCAAAGCAGTTCCGCCGAATACCACAGCGGTCGGCAATCCTGCCCGATTTATTACCAAAGACCAGCCAAAAGAGGATGCTGAAGCACGTCGTCGTGATTATGCAGAAAGCATTGGCTTCCAGCCTTATGCAACTACACAGGATCAGACCGACCCAATTCTGGAAGGCATGCGTGTTCTACTTGACCGTATTCAACAAAATGAAAAACGCATGAATACACTGTGCAACCGCCTGTCTCTGCTTGACCCAACTTTTAAGAAAAACCAGTTAAATGAACAGCCATTTAGCAAGGAAGAACTTAAAATTCTAGAAGATGCGCGCCGTGAGTGCGAAGCACAAACCAGTCAGTCCAAGGCCTGACTATAAATCGTAATTCTTTTGTAACACGCATTTGCTTGCATGATCGCAGCACTTTTCATAGACTGACGATCATGCATTTTTTGAATAGATGTTTTAAAAAATAACATGAATGGACGGATATTATGACCTTGAAGCCCTTAGCAATTGCTTGCTTAGCTTTTACCATGACGGCGTGCTCTATGGCACCGACATCAAGCAAACAAGAACAGAAACCAGCTGATCAGATAGTTTTTGTTGAACCTGAACTTACTCCGCCATTTTATGCTTTAAATCCATTTAACTATAACGAACCACCTCCATTTGAAGTTCATTTGCAAAAAGCCGCTGCGCAGCCAGTGACGAAAATGGTGGTCACTGATCCTAAAGATCCGTCTAAACAGTTAACCCTAGATGTGAACAAGCTGATCATCCCGATGGTGGATAGCAATACACGCAGTATGCGTTATGCAGCACTTGCCAATGAAAATGAAATCGACATTACCGAAATCGATGATTTCTTGCAGATGGTAGAAGGTAAAGCGCGTCATTATCCACCCCGCTTTAGCGACCGTCAGGAACGCCGTGGTTTTGAAGCAAAACTTCGCGAAGTTTCTCAACAGCTGGATACCTTGGCTTCACGTCCGAATGCTTCATTTGATGTCTTAATGCGTGCATTTAAGGCCAGCGTGATGGCACGTAATCTTGATTTGGGTTCTATCTATACCACCAAATCAATGACCTATGCACAGCGCATTCTTCGTATTAACCAGGATGATGCTGAAGCAAACTTCTGGTTCGGTTTTGGTCTGTCTGAAGGTGGTGGTCACCGCGAAGCAATTCAGTATCTGGACAAGGCAATGCAGGCAGGTGTTCAAGAAGCTTATTTATCTGCGGCAAATAACTACATTGCCATGGAGAATAAAAAGAACGCTGTTCAGGTTCTGAATAATTACAAAATTAAATATCCGCAAGAAGCTGAAGTCGCTGATCGTCTGATTCAGGAAATTGAAAAACAGGGTCGCTGGAACGTATGGCAAGTCATGCAAACAGCCGCTCCTGCACCAACAACCCCTGCGCCTACACCAGCACAATAAGCTATATTTCAGATTCATAATATTACAAATAGACCGCTCCGGCGGTCTATTTTTATGGGAAAAAATTAGTAAAATACAAAGCATTATCAAGCTTTATAATTTTAAATGAGTGTTCAAAGTCTTTATGCACGAGAAAATAAATAAGATAGCATTACTTTGCACTGTACTCATGACAGCTGTACTGAGTGGCTGTCAGGTGGTGAGTGTTAAAGAGCAGGCTATTAATGTCACCATCAATAATGAACGCGATAGCATTCTTACACGCGATAAGTTGAGTGAAGCCAGTCTGAATGTCCTGTCCATGACCGGACGTGAAGCACAAGTCTGTGAAAATAATCCAGAAGAATGTGTGAAAGAGCTACAAGAAATTCCACAGATTCTGGATGAGCAATTACTTTCAACATCGAGTGAATTATATCTAGCTAAATCACTCCAGCTTGGTAAATCGGCTGAATGTAAAACCAGTGCTCTGGCTAAGACCCGATCTGAAGAAAAACAGCAACTGCAAACCCAGAACCTGCAAAAATGTCAGGAACAGCAGTTACAAATGCTGGATAAAAGTATCCGCTACAGTTATGCCTATCTGTTTCAGACTGAACGTGCACCACAGGACCGGATCTTCGACAACCGACAAGTTCAGATTCGTGACTTTTATAACCTGGCAATTGCTCATTTAATCCAGATCTACGCGGAACGTTATAAAACTAAAGAAGCCGGTCAACGTCTGCAGGTTGGCAACAGCGTCTATACCATTAATCTGGACAATTTCCCCCAGCTCAAGAATCAGCCAATTGAACAGTTAATGTCGACCTATAACATGAACTTCTCTGGTCTGCGCTCGATTACCCGTCGTGACGGTTTCGGCTCTGAGTTTCTGGTGGTCTTGCCAGAAGAAGAAATTTCCAAAAAAGATAAAAAATATCTGGTTGATCCACTAAATCACCAATATCAAAGTGGCGTAAATCCTTTTATTCATTCAGCACGTTATCTGGCAACCACAATTACTGCCATTCCAGAATCAGCGAACTCTGTAGAACAGATTCTAAATAACAGCAACTTCCATTTAAAACTTTATGACCCGTATAAATATGACAAGATTAAAGTTGCCAATAAGGAATATGCTTTAGCGGCAAACTTTTCAGCGCCTTATGGGCTATGGCTGGCAGAAAACAATCTGGGACGCGCAGCTTATCTGACACTGATCAATCGTGACGATAATCTGGTCATGCCGCATCTGTTTATGCTGGAACCTTATAATCCAAATAAAAAGGTTTTGGTGCTGATTCATGGTTTGGCCAGTAGCCCAGAAGCCTGGATTCGTTTAACGAATGATATTATGGGTGATCCGGTCTTAAGAGAAAATTTCCAAGTGTGGCAGGTCTTCTACTCAACCAACATGCCTATACTGGAAAGCCGGTTCCAGATTAATGCGCTGCTTCAACAAGGTTTCGCGCGTATTAGCAATAATGCACCAGCCAAAAAAGAAGCTGTCCTCGTCGGACACAGTATGGGTGGTGTTATTGCCCGTCTATTGGTGAGTGATGCAGATATTACTGAACCCGCTTTTAATATTGTAAAAAATTCAAAGCTGACCAAGTTCCGGGACAATCCACTCTTTAAAGCGCGTTTAAAAATGCAGCCGGTTCCGAATTTCAGTCGTGCTATTTTCCTGGCAGCACCGCACAAAGGTACCGATTATGCAGATCGCTGGCATACCAAACTGGCACGTAAAATTATTCGTGTGCCAAGTGCCTTTTTGGGTGCATTTGCTGACACTGTCCAAGGTGAAATTGGCTTAAGTGATTTTCTGCATGAAGTTGGTCGTGATCTGATTCAGAATGGGCCGAGTGATCTTAGTAAGAAATCAAAATTCACGGCACTGACTAAAGATATTAATCCGGCACCAGGTTTCAAATTTCACTCGATTATTGGCAACAATACAGATAGCGATGATGAAAATATTATGACTGATGATGTCGTCGCTTATCAGAGTGCATATCTTGAAGGTGCGGCTTCCAATAAAATTATCAAAGGTGGACATTCTGTTCAGGAAACGCCTGAGGCTGTACTGGAACTCCGCCGCCTTCTCAGATTACATCTGGTCGACTTGGGATTGTATGATCCTGATTAAATTTTGATAAGCGATATAAAAAAGCTGCCTATCGGTGGCTTTTTTTATGGGCAACCCATGTATCAATACCCTTTTATGCTTTATATCGACTAAGTCCGTACAAATACAGATTCCTGCGGATTTATGTTTCTTTCTAAAAATTAAATTTGTTAGACTTGAGGCAATTATTTTTGACATTCAAACCAGTCTTTACAGGATTTTAGCTTAGGCTATTTTCCAGGTTTTCCGAGGATAGTGTTTCGGAAAAAGATTTCGGTTTTGCTTTATATATTTAAAGGATTTTTTCTTAATGACCAGTTCAGAACTTGTGGCTGATCTCTCTAGCTTAACGCCCATGATGCAGCAGTACATGTCGGTCAAAATGCAGCATCCACACTCATTGATGTTTTATCGCATGGGTGATTTCTATGAACTGTTCTTTGAAGATGCCCATAAGGCCGCCAAAATTTTAGGCATTACCCTGACCCATCGCGGTAAAGCCAATGGTCAGCCAATTCCGATGGCCGGTGTACCTTTCCATGCTGCTGAAGGATATCTGGCTCGTCTGGTAAAAAAAGGCGAAACGGTGGTGATCTGCGAGCAGATCGGTGAAGTGACTGGTAAAGGTCCAGTTGAACGTGGGGTCGTCCGAATTATCACTCCCGGGACTTTAACTGATGATGCCTTATTAGGTGCGCATCAAACCTCCAACCTGGTTGCTCTGTGTGTTCAACACCAACAAATCGGAATTGCACTTCTCGACCTGAGTGCGGGTTTATTTAAAGTCCAGCAAATCGATTATGACTTAAGTCAGTTAGCCATTGAGTTGGCACGCCTGATGCCAAGCGAAATTGTGGTGGATGAAAATCTGCAAGATCAAGCACTGGTAGAATACTTAAAACAACAGCTAGATGTTCCAATCAGTAAACGTCCGAATGTTGATTTCAACCAGAACAATGCTCAGAAGACCTTATGCGACCAGTTTGCAGTAAGCACACTTTCAGGTTTCGGAATTGATCATCTGCCCTTGGCCAAAGCTGCTGCAGCCGCATTGATTCACTATGCCAAAGAAACCCAGAAAACGGCTTTACCGCATATCCGAACCATTCAACTGGAACAAAGTTCAGACTTTATTGCACTGGATCCAGTCACCCGTCGCAACCTCGAATTGATTGAGCCTTTATTTGAACATGGCACTTCATTGTTTCAGCTGATCAATGACTGTCAGACCGCTATGGGTGGCCGTCTGCTTAGCCGCACCCTGATGCAACCGCTTCGTGATACCGCGATTCTGGATGAGCGACTGGATGCGACACAGGCATTGCTTGAAGGTTTCCATGAATCGCCAGTCCGTCTTGTCTTAAAAGAAATCAGTGATATTGAACGTGTACTCAGCCGTATTGCTCTCGGCAGTGCGCGTCCACGCGATCTGGTTCAATTACGTCAAGCTTGTGCACAGATTCCATTTTTACGCCATGCGTTACAACCGCTGTTAAGTCAGCAGAATTCGAAATTATTGCAACAGCTGAATGAAGAACTGGGCGATTTTCATGGCCTGCATCAGCGCCTGATGTCAGCTATTGTTGAAAATCCGCCGGTACTGCTACGTGATGGCAATGTCATTGCAGAAGGTTTCGATAGCGAGCTGGATGAGCTGCGTAAAATCCGTGATCATGCCGGACAGTTCCTGATTGATCTGGAGATTAAGGAACGTGAGCAAAGCGGCATTCCTACCCTGAAAATCGGCTATAACCGTGTCAGTGGTTATTATATCGAACTGACTCGTGCACAAGCTGAACAGGCACCTGAACATTATATCCGTCGCCAAACGCTGAAAAATGCTGAGCGTTATATCACGCCTGAACTAAAAGCTTTTGAAGATAAAGTATTGTCTAGCGAATCTCGTGCACTTGCTCGCGAGAAAATGCTATTCGAAATGTTGCTGGATGAACTGCGTCAGGATATTGGCAATCTACAGATGATGAGCAGTGCGATTGCCCAGATCGATCTGTTGGCAAACTTTGCCCATCAGGCACGTTTACGCAATTGGGCACGACCAAAATTCAGCCCTGAAATTGGTGTGAAAATCGTTGCCGGCCGTCATCCTGTGGTTGAAGCCTTAAGCAAGGCAGCCTTTACTCCAAATGATACCCAGCTGGATTATCAGCACCGTATGGCTATTATCACCGGTCCAAATATGGGTGGTAAATCCACCTTTATGCGCCAGACTGCCCTGATTGCCCTACTGGCTTATTGCGGTAGTTATGTGCCAGCGCAATCGACAACACTGGGTCCAATTGACCGAATCTTTACCCGGATTGGCTCTGCAGATGATTTGTCGACTGGCAAATCAACCTTTATGGTGGAAATGACGGAAACTTCGCAAATTCTGCATCATGCTACCAGTCAATCTCTGGTTCTGATGGATGAAGTGGGTCGTGGAACCAGTACTTATGACGGGCTGTCCCTGGCTTGGGCTTGTGTGCTGGATCTGACTAAACGGATTCAATGTCTATGTCTGTTCGCAACGCATTATTTTGAGCTAACCGAACTGGACAAAGAAGCAGGAATTGATAACTATCATGTCACAGCCAAAGAACTAAATGGCAACCTTATTCTGCTGCATAAAGTCCAACATGGCCCAGCTAGCCAGAGTCATGGTTTACAGGTCGCTAAACTGGCAGGTATTCCTGCGGCTGTAATTAAAGAAGCTCAGCATCGCCTAAAAATTCTGGAAAAGCAGCATCAGGCCAAACCACAAAGTCCACAGCATGACCTGTTTGCCATGCCTGAAATCATCGAAAAAGTCATCGAGATTGAAAAGCCTTCAGCAGCGCTTGAATTATTAGAAGACATTGATGTCGACAATCTGAGCCCACGTGAAGCATTACAGCAGTTATATGCGCTCAAAGATCTCATGAAACAGCCAAGTTAAAATCTCTTCTAAGCCCTATCCCGCATAGGGCTTAGCTGATGATGATTCTCATTCCCTAAGCCTTTTATCAAATCATCGCAGTTTTTTCAAATTTAACAGCCCTATATATAACAAATATCAATAAAAGGAATTGTTTGTTCCCTCTATTTTTGCCTAAAATACGGTATTCGTCATTAGAACCATATTTTTTAGGTAGCTGTCGCCATGACCTTCGTTGTCACTGAAAATTGTATTAAATGTAAATATCAAGACTGTGTTGAAGTTTGCCCAGTAGACTGTTTCTATGAAGGTCCTAACTTCCTTGTGATTAACCCGGACGAGTGTATCGACTGCGCGTTATGTGAGCCTGAATGTCCTGCGAATGCAATTTTCTCTGAAGATGAATTACCGGAAGGCCAAGAAGTCTTTATCGAGCTAAATGCTGAACTGTCTCAAAAATGGCCGAACATCACACAAATTGGTGAGCAACCTGCTGACCGTGAAGAGTGGAATGGTAAAACTGATAAATTACAATATCTTGAAAAATAATTTTTCAAATCTTAAAAAAAGACCAGCACAGACTGGTCTTTTTTATACCCCATCCACACATTTCATTGCAATTTATCCTGATTTTCTCCGTAAAAGTGGACTAAAATAGCGCTATTTTAAAATATCTGAATTGCTATCAATGAAGCATTTAATAAAGGGGTTATTGAGTGTTTGTATAATCCCGCTTGTCTTTGTAGGATGTGCTACCACCACAAAACAGTCTGGTAAGGTAACTCCAGATAAAAGGATTTACATCCCAGAAGAACGAGTCCAGTACAACCATAAACCACAGCCTAAACCGGTTCCTTATGTCTATACTCACTGGGTATCGGCACTGAATAACCTGTCTCTTGTACGTGAATATGAAAACTTTTTGGCCCAGCAAGGGGTCGGAAATATTATTCCAAGTTTTGAGCTGATGCGTACTGCACGGGATTGGGCTAAATGTGGTCGATCGCAATATATGATTCCAAGCCGTGAGCTCTGGTCAAATCAGGTGCCTACTTTACGTGTCTTCAAATATCTGGTTGCTGCCAATGTACTGACTGATTTTGAAGTCACTTCGGTTTATCGTGACCTGCCTTTAAATCAGTGTGCCGGTGGAGCCAATTCTTCACGTCACCTGTTTAACTCGGCAATTGATTTTCGGATCGGACCTGAGTACCCACAGGCTCAGGATTATGCAGCAATTGAAAATACCAAGTTCAAACTGTGCCAGTTTTGGTTACAGCATGGACAAAGCCTGAATATGGGGCTCGGTTTATATGCCTCTGGCCAAATCCATATTGATACCCAAGGTTATCGCACTTGGGGTCCGGATTTAAGTCGTCGCTCATCAATGTGTAATTACTAAGTCATTTCATTTTCTATACAAAGCCAGCTTTTGGCTTTGTATAGCCTAAAAAATCAGCGAATATAGAACAATAAATTGCGCTGTGCCCGGAAAAGTTTAAAATGCACGCATCACAACAAAGGTGCGAGTACTATGCAACAAATGTGGACAGATATTGACCGCTACATTGATTCACATTTAATTCCTGAAGATCCTATCCTGAATCAGACTCTTGAAAATACTGCTGCACATGGTTTTCCAGATCATCTGGCTGTTGCGCCGAATCAGGGCATGCTGCTGCAAATGCTGATCCAGATGAATAAGTGCAAGCGCGTACTGGAACTAGGAACCTTTGCTGCATATAGCACCATGTGGCTGGCTCGTGCCCTCCCTGAAGACGGTTATATCCTGACAATCGAAGGCCGTGATACACATGCTGCGATGGGACAGGAAAATATTGATCGTGCACAGTTAAAACAGAAAGTTGAGCTGAAATGTGGCCGTGCTGCAGATGTGCTTCGTGCCCTGCCTCAAGATACTGAAGCCTTTGACTTTATTTTTATTGATGCCGATAAGCAAAGCTATCCTGAATATCTGGAGCTGAGCTTAAACTTTTCTCACTCCGGTACCATTATCTTCCTGGACAATGTGATTCGTGCCGGTGATATCATCAATCCGGATAATAAAAAACCAAGTATTGAAGGCATTCGTGACATGTTTAAAGCGCTGGAAAATCATCCACGTATCTTATCTTGTACTGCTTTACAGACCGTTGGCAGTAAAGGACATGATGGTTTTGCACTCGCAATTGTCAAATAATACGACTAGAACAAAAATCAGCCAATAAAGTATTCCTGATAAATAACATCATCTTACAGAATGTAACCACAGAGTTATCCACAATATATGAGGATAACTCTGGTTATTTTTAATTCAAGCTGTAACAATTTATCAAAAAATACATTTCTGTAGGTTTTATCACCCTCTTTCTACTTCGCTACCAATAATGGCACTTTAGAATTTCGGAAAATCGTTGTCGCAATACTGCCCAAGAAGAACTGGTGGATCTTGCTGTGACTGAATGCCCCCAAGACAATTAACTGAATCCCATGTTCCTGCTGATAAGACAGGATATTTTCAGCTACTTCTCCATAGCGGTATTCTGGAACGACCTCTAGTCCTGCTTCTGTCAAATATTGCAGAGGCTCATTCAGGATTTCCACATGATCCCCGATATAAAGCAGATGACATTGTAATTGTCTTAATAAATCACTTTCTGCAATGCGTTTCATCATCTTCACACAAGTCGGCGAATATTCATAAGCAAAGATAAAACGTGTCGGTGGTCTGAAGTGTTCCCCTACAGTCATCACTGTACAGTTAGCACCACGGATAAAGTTTTCTACATTGGTGCCGATTGGCTTGTTTTTCTCGGCAGAACGCTCACCGAGTAGTCCGATTACAGCAATATCATCAGGTTTTAGAATCTGAAAACTTTGTTCCAGAAAATCACCCTTTTCCTGAATATGGGTGGTGCGGATGCCATAATCTTTAAAGATACGATCCGAAATATGCTGGAGCAGATTATTGCTATAACTAAGCGCAATTTCACTTTGCTTTTGCTCCAGCTCAGCCAGCTCTTTAAGCAACATGGCATTGCTTTCAAAGCCAATCACACCGCTAATTTCCCCAAGATGATAACTGGCCGGGTAATAATCCAGAACCTGTAATAAAACCAGTTCACGACCAGTCTGTTTGGCAATCCATGCAGCCGCATCTGCAAGTGCGTTCGTGCATGGTGAGGAGTCTATGCAGGCAATGACACGTTTCATGTTCAGCCTCTCTTTTATAATAAAAATTTCTTAGTTATTTTTAACTTAGCACAAGCATTAGTAAATGTGCACTGAAATCTGTAAGGCTTGAATTGAAATATGTTAACTTTTATGTGATGTTCTAAGGCCTTTACCGAATATTAAGCACCTGATATAAATCCTTTTTCCAAGAACTTCTTTCACTATTTTAATCCCGATATCGAATCAATTTTGCCGGATTTCCGGCGACAATTGCACGCGCTTCAATATCTTTCGTGACCATGCTATTCATCCCTATAATCGCCTGATCGGCAATTTTCACCCCATCTTTAATGCCGACATGGGCACCTAGCCAGACATCCCGACCAATCTCAATCCCTTTGGACCTGACTGGCTGCTGATAAATCGGCTGCTCCAGTTCCATCCCATGATCAAAGGCATAAAGATGACAATAGGCTGCGATGCGTACCTGATCATGCAGTTTAATCCCAACCCGACCACCATCCAGAATACAGTGATGATTGATTGCAACTTCGCTCCCTATCTCCAAAGGACCATGTAGCGTACAATCTGCCGCAATAAAGGTATTATCTCCGATACTAATTTTACGACCCGGCTCAGCAAAGATATGCGCCAACGGCGAAATAAAACAGTTTTCGCCAATTTCGACTGTTTCCATCTCCATCAGATAGGTCTGATATTCTTTCTGCCAAGCTTCAGCCCAACCACGATTCTTGGGTTTTAAGGACCAATATAGCCAAGGCATATAATTCAGGCGGTGTTTATGCTGCTCACGATATTTCAGTAATGGATCTGGTTCAGTCATCTGTGGCTTCTTCTATGATTTTTAATTGTTCACGTCCGCGAGTAACATCCTGAATCTTCAGAGCAAAAGGTTCAATCTGATGTTTCTGAAATTGTGCCTGAACCTGTACGCCTTCAGCCGAATATTCTTCCTGATAGTCAATCTGCTGCTGATTCAACTCATACTGAAAAATCGCCCACTCATTAAACTGGCAAGCAAATTCGACCTTTTTCTTTTCAATCAGCTCAATTTTTTCAGCTAATAACAAACATTGTCCAGCACAGCCGCCATAGGCACGGACCAGTCCGCCGGTGCCTAATTTAATACCGCCATACCAGCGATTCACCAGTACCAGTACATTGGTTAGCTCATTGCCTTCAATAGTCGCGAGGATCGGTCGGCCAGCGGTACCCGATGGCTCACCATCATCATTAAAGCGTACATGATGACCGATTTTCCAGGCCCAGCATTGATGAGTGGTGGTCGGATCACGATAGACCTCCAGAAAATCCTTCACATCCTGCTCATTTTCTACAGGTGTGGCAAAGGCCTGAAATCGGCTTTTTTTGATGTCTTCCTCAAAACTGACAAGGCTGGCAATGGTAAATGGCATAACTTCAGGCATTCAAATTTCACCTGTGCAGTATACCTGTTTTGATGGGGCAAAGAAAAAGCCTCTCTAAACGAGAGGCTTGATTCAATTTAATTTTATTAATTACTTTTAAATTTAACGTTCACGCAATGCTTCTTTAGCCTTGTTGAATGGCTTGATCAGATAGTCCATTACCGTTTTTGCGCCGGTACGAATGTCAACAGAGGCCACCATACCTGGTGTGATATTAAACTCCTGCCCGGCGGCATTTCTCAATTTGTCACTATCGGTACGGATATACACACGATAGTAGAACTGATCCTGTTTGACTTCATCCCGCAAGGTATCTGGCGAAATCACGGTCACTTTACCTTTTAGACCGCCATAAATCGAGTAATCATAGGCAGTAATCTTCACCAGTGCTTCCTGATCAGGACGGATAAAAGCAATATCACGTGGTGAAATTCGGGCTTCAATAAGTAATTTCTCGTCCAGAGGCACGATGGTCATCAGCTTGCCATTTTGTGGTACCACTCCACCCAAAGTCATGACATCAATTTCTTTGACCACGCCACGAACTGGGGATTTAAAAATGGTCCGGTTCAAGGTATCTGACTTGCCGCGTACCACCTGTTGCTGAGTTTCCACATCAGTATTGGCTTTGGAAAGTTCTTCCCGTGCTTTAACATAGTACTGGTTACGAATATCATTCATCTGGTTACGCAGGTCATTGGCTTCTCGCTTCAACCGTAAAACTTCAACTTCACTGGCTGCCCCTTTAGCCACCAATGGCGCGGTCATTTCCAGTTCCTGTTGTACCAGTACCAATGCCTGTTGCAAGCCGGCAAGAGATTCTTCCAGATTGGCACGACGTGACTGATACAGTGCGGTTTCTTCTTTAACCAGTTTCGGATATTTCAGCACTTCTTCAGGGAAAGACAATGGCGTACCACTCACTTCTGCACGTAAACGAGCGGAAGTCGCACGTGAAGCGATTAGTAAGGATTCTGATTCACCGACATTTGATTCAAAGCGGGTTGGATCAAGCTGAGCCAAGACTTGGCCACGTTCTACAATCTCGCCTTCTTTAACATTTAACTTGGTTAGAATGCCGCCCTCCAGAGACTGAATCACCTGTTCTTTGGAAGATGGAATGACTTTACCCGTACCGGTCGAGACCTCTTCCAGTTTAAATAGCCAGGCCCATGTCAATAGAATTAACAAGCCAATGCCCACAATCCAGATAATCAGACTAGATTTAGGTAATGGCGGTTCCTGAAAGCTCACTTTGTTTGAACGCGTTAATGTTTGTGGTTCACTCATGCGCTTGCTCCCACGACCCGTTTAGTTCCTACCTGTGACTGATTTAATATTTGGTCTCGTGGACCATCCATGACAATTTTGCCATCATTGACCACGAGAATACGGTCAACTAACTCCAGTACGGCGCGACGATGCGTTGCCACTACCAGTGTACGATGGGACAGATACCCTTTCAGATGATCAATTAACTGCTTTTCTGAAACATCATCAATCGCTGCAGTTGGCTCATCTAACAACAAAATTTTAGGCTGGCGGATCAGGAGTCGTGCGAGTAATAAGGCTTGACGCTGTCCACCCGAGAAGCCCACTCCACCTTCCAGAATGATATGATCCAGACCTTCTTTTTTCTCTTGAACAAAGTTAAGTGCACCAGTGATTTGTAAGGCTTCCAGAATCTGTTGATCCGTAGCGAGCAGTGCACCCAAAGTCAGGTTTTCACGAATACTACCGTAAAAGAGTTGTGAATTCTGATTGAGCAGGCCCATATCACGGCGTACATCTGAAGGATCGATCAGAGTCAGATCAATACCATCCAGTTTGACCTTACCCTGTGCTGGGGTTTGCATGCCCGACAACAGTTGTAACAGCGTCGATTTACCTGCACCGTTACGGCCCAGAATTGCAATTTTTTCACCTGGCTTAATTTCCAGTTTTGGAATGACCAGACTCGGTTTGGGATCATCATCGCCGTATTTGAATACCACGCCACTCAGGTCATAATGACCATCCAATACAGGACGGTGAATCAGATGTGAATAGTCCGGTTGATCCACCGGTTTTTTCATCAATTCATCCAGACCGCCTTTAGCAACTTTGGCTTGTTGTAAACGCCCCAAGACACCGGTAATTTGTGAAATAGGTGCCAGCATCCGTGATGATAAAATCGAACAGGCAACTAAAGCACCCGTGGTCATCTCACCATCCATCACCGCAAATGCACCCACCAAGACCACAATGGCAAAGGTGAGTCCCTGAATTTTTTGGGTCCATGCTGTCATTAAGCCAACAATTTTACGTTGTTGCATACTGACATCAGCAGAGACTTCATTCATGTGATTCCATTGGTTCTGGAAGCGGGTTTCAGCTCTTAACAGCTTGATATCTTCAATCCCTTGTACGGCTTCCACTAATAAAGCATTACGGATTGCAGATTCACGCATTCCTAACTGTGCCAACTTGGCCAGTTTTTTCTGCGCCAGAATTCCCGGAAGAATCATGAGTGGTACTACCAATAGCATGACCCAGAACAGGTTGCCGCCAATAATCCAGAAGATTCCCAGGAACAGGAAGAAGAATGGTAAATCTGCAATTGCCGTCACGGTAGTGGAAGTGACCAGTTCACGCACACCTTCAAGTTCACGAATCTGTGAAATAAACGTTCCGGTCGATTTGGAACGCTCACTGTTTTTAATTCTTAAGGAATGCCCAAATACCCGGTCAGATATTTTCAAGTCAGCCCGTTTACCAATAATGTCTGAAAGATAAATACGGGATACCCGCAATACAAACTCGAAAATCGCCGCAATCAGTACACCGCCGGCCAACACCCATAAAGTAGGAATCGATTGTGAAGGAATGACACGGTCATAAACGTTCATCGAGAAGACAATCGTTGCCAAAGCCAGAATATTGGCGATTAAAGAGGCAAACATCACATCGATATAGCGTTTCCAGTCTTTAAGAACAATTGACCAGAACCAGTTTTTCTCAAAGGGCTTGATGTATTCGTCGACACGCGCATCCGGCACAGAAGACTCTGGTCGCAGGATATAAACATGCTTCGCACCTGTTTCTAACTGCTCGATGGTAAAACTTTGCGATAAACCGGCATCACCACTCAGTTGTACACTGACATTACCTTGTGTGTCGATACGTTCAATAACACCGACATCTCCGCTATCAAATTCAACCAATAAGGGCAAACGCCAGGGATTCAGCAGACTGCTATCAAATTTATTTTTGCGGACATTTAATCCCATCTGACGGCTAACAATCTTGAGCATTTCATCAATGTCATGATGCTGGTTCCAGTCTAGTTGCAGACGAATGCGCTCCTCAGATGGTTCGATCCGATAATGCTTGGCAATATTTAAAACTGCCTGAAGCCACGGTTGATAATTTATTGTAGTACTCATGGCTGAACTTCAAACCCCTGAATAGAAATACGGTTAAGCGCGTAAATATCCCGTGTACGACCTGTCACCTGAATGTATTGCACAATTGCCGAATAGATGTCATAGCGCGCTGATTCAATTTCCTGTGCTGCGCTGTGAATAGCCTGTTCTGCGTTTAATAAATCCACTACAGTCCGTGTGCCCAATTTATATTGTTCTTGATATAGCTCTTTGGTTCGTACCGTGGTTTCACGGCGCTGAGCCAGGACATCCATTTGTCTTTGTTTATTTTCAATCTGTTCCCGGATTAAGCGAACCTGATCCAGCACATCCAGATAAACGGTATTGACCTGTGCGCGTGCCGCTTCTTCGGCATAACTGGCAGCACGTGCCTGAGACCGAACAGCGCCCCCCTGATAAAAATTGCTGCTGGCTTCAATCATAATTGAATTATAAAAGCCATCATCTTCATTATTATTTGGATTTCGACCATTGACTGCCTGACTTAAGCTACTTTTCAGATTAATGGTCGGATAACGGCTTAAACGTGCCTGATCTTTTTGCAATCGAGCTACATCTACCCCTGAATGTGCCAGGATCATACTGGGAATCTGAGTAAATTCAGGATCCTGATAAAGATCAGCCTGGGTTACGATACGATCTGGAATTTCCCATTGGATTGCAGAGACATCAAATCCCAATAATGTTCGCAGACGTTGCTGATATTGTCTTAACTGGGTCTGTTGCACAATCAGGTTAGATTGTGCAGCTTCCAGATTGGACTGCGCCTGAACCGGATCGGCCTGTGTGCTAATCCCGGCGCGGGCACGTAAATTGGCAATTTCTGCAATCCGTGCGATACCCTGAATCTGCTGTTCGGCAATCTTGGTAATTTCCTGATAGCGTTTAATATTGACGATGGCATCCGCCACCTCTAATGCAACCTGATCCAGGCTTACCAATACTCTTGCCTGATCTTCTGCCAGTCTCGCCTCTTCAACACTGACATTGGTTTTAATCTTGCCAAAGTCATATAGCATCTGGGTTGCATTCAGAGAAACCACCTGACGTCCACGTTCACCTGAGGTCAAATCTCCGGTACCTACACCGCCAGATAACTGCGGATAATAGGCTGCTTTGGCCACATCAATATTGGCTGCCTGTGCAGATAAAGACGAAATACTCTGGGCAATTTCCGGACGACGCTGAACTGCTGTATGAACCGCCTCAATCAGACTCATTTTTGCAGGAATACCAGCATTTATAGGTCGAATTGAAGATTGTCCCTGCTGCGGCCGACTAATCTGTGGCAGTTCGGCTACTTTTGAGGTATCCAGTGAGTACTGACTCAGTGAGCTAATATCAATCGTCTGCGCTGATCGCGTTGGCTCTGGAGCAATCAGTTTTCCTAACCCACTTTTAATATTATTAAAATAATTCTGTGAATTTTCTGCATGTACGAATGGCACAGATAAAGGCAAAAGAAGAATGATCCATATTCCCTTATTTTTATCTATTATCCCCTGAACATTTTTTAAGTGCTGCACCCTAAATTGCATAATAATGAATGTTTCGTGTTTTAGCCTAACAATATATCAAATCATACAAAAAGATAGCTTTTTCGTCTTAATGTAATTAAAAAAAACCCGCATTTGACGACTAAAGTCTTAATGCGGGTTTTTTCTGATAATGAAAATTTTCTATACAGTAAAGTCATCACCCAGATAAACTTTACGTACCGTTTCATTGGCCAGAATTTCTTGTGCCGTGCCTTCAGCAATGACTGAACCTTCGCTGACAATATAGGCATGTTCACAGATGGCCAAAGTTTCACGAACGTTATGATCGGTAATCAATACCCCAATTCCACGATCTTTCAGCGTCGTAATAATATCTTTAATATCACCCACTGAAATCGGGTCAACCCCGGCAAAAGGTTCATCCAATAACATGAATTTAGGGTCAGCCGCCAAAGCACGGGCAATTTCAGCACGACGACGTTCACCACCCGAAACACTCATACCCAATGAATCTTTAATATGGGTAATTTTAAAGTCTGCCAGTAATTCGGCTAAACGTTGCTGACGCTGAGCTTTGCTTAAATCCTTACGGGTTTCCAGAATCGCCATAATATTTTCAGAAATGGTTAGTTTTCTAAAAATAGAAGCTTCCTGAGGTAAATAGCCAATACCTTTACGCGCACGTTCATGCATCGCCAAGTCAGACAAATCGAGATCATCCAGATGGATTTCACCCTTGTCCATACGCACCAGACCCACCACCATATAGAAACTGGTAGTTTTACCTGCACCATTAGGCCCTAAAAGCCCAACAATCTGCCCACTTTCCATACTGAAGGAAACGTCCTTGACTACCCAGCGTTTACTATAATTTTTCGCCAGATGCTTAATGGTTAAAGTTTGAACCTGATGCGTCTGTGCCATTAATCACGTGCTCCCGGGAAGGATTTCGAAGATGAAGGCGGAATCACGATTTGTACACGACCTGCTGCTGAACCGGTTTTATTTGGTGTACCTGTTGCTTCAATATCGCCTTTATTCATGCTGTATTTCAGCGTATTACCACGGATACTAGCGCCATCTTGCTGCAAGTAGGCATTTCCAGACAGGGTAATAATACCGGTTTCCGCATTATAGACAATTTTCTGTGCCTGACCTTTGGCCAAACCTTTGGCAGGATCCACTTTCTGCTGAAATTGAGCCGGGCTACCTGTTGCCGTAATCAGACTGATCTGTTTTTTACTATTCAGATTCGCCACAATCGAATTGGCCTGCAATTTCATGGTGCCCTGTTCAATAATGACATTACCTGAATAAGTCGTGACTCCGGTACGCTCATTAAAAGTCGCACGGTCAGCTAATAAGGTAATCGGCTGGTTACGGTCAGATGGCAATGCAAACGCAGTGGCTGAACCCAATGCAACCAGACTTAATAACGCAGCGCGCTTAAGGAAAGTGTTCATCATTTTAGCTCTAGGAATTTGGTTCATACTTTCCTCGAATATTAAAGAATTCGTATTGACCATCATTAAGATTGGCTTTTAGGCCCTGACTGATAAACTCAGCCTGTGGAGATTCAACAATGACGGTTTTGTCGGTTTCAATTTCACGTGTTTTCGGAAAAGCGGTCAGCTCCTCGGTACGAAACTGCATTTTTCCATTTTGCATGATCTTGGTCGCGAGCACTTCTTGTGAAAGTACAACTTTTGTATTGTCATCATAACCATTGCCCTGTTTGGCAAAGAAAGTCGCATCAACCTGACCATTTTTATAGGTCGTGGCCCGCAGATTTTTCAGACTTGAGGTCTCTAACTGCAGGTTTTGTTCCAGTTGATCGACCTGGGCACGAACAGACAACATGCCTTTTTCGTCAGTTTGGGTTAAGTTAATATTTTTAGCAGAATAGGTCATACTGCGCGCAGAATCAGTCTGCAGCTTGTTACCTTTGCCGCTGTAATAGTAATAACCACCACTTATTGCGGCAATGATAATAGCCGTAAGATATAAAACTCGAGTATCCATAAGCGGTGTACTTAATCCTAGATGTATGACTTATTAATAAGGCGCATGAGTATATTTTTCAAGTAACTCTTGGTACTTACCTTTGGACATCAGTAACATGTCACAAATCTCGCGTACCGCACCACGACCACCATAGGCCTGCGTTACCAGATCAGCACGACGACGTACTTCAACATGCCCGTTTGGAACAGTCACTTTCATGCCTGCAATCGCGAAGGCAGACAGATCAGGCCAGTCATCACCCATGTATAAACAGTCTTCAGGGTCGATATTGAGCTGAGTACAAGCTTCACGTAAAGCAGTTCCTTTATCTTCGCGGCCCTGATAAACCAGATCTACACCCAAATCCGACATACGTTTCTGTACGATATTGCTTTGACGTCCAGTGATAATGATCACTTTGATTCCGGCTTGCTGTACCAGCTTCATGCCCAGACCGTCACGGATATCAAAGGATTTGATCTCATCGCCCGTATTGGTCAGTGTGACAAAACCATCACTTAAAATACCATCTACATCAAGCACCAGTGCCTCAATATGACGTGCCTGCTCTAATAATACATAAGATGCCATTTATTAATTTACCCCAGCCTGAATCAGGTCATGCATACTAATTACACCAATGACTTTATTGGCATCATCAACCACTACAAATTGATTAATTTTACGTTCGTTCATTTTTTCCAGTGCAACGACAGCACGTGCTTCCTGAGAAATCGTCAGCGGATTTTTGGTCATTACTTCCTGAATCGGTATATTGACATCAAAACCTTGCTGTTTGTCGATCAGGCGGCGCAAGTCACCATCAGTGAAAATACCCAGTAATAGGTCATTTTGATCCACAATTGTGGTTAAACCTAGGCGTTTATTTGAAATCTCGTATAAAACTTGATTCATCGGTGTATCTGGTGACACTTTTGGTAGCTCGGAACCTGTATGCATGAGATGTTTTACATGCAGCAATAAACGTTTACCCAAGGCACCCGCTGGATGTGACAATGCAAAATCGTCAGCAGTAAAACCACGTGCATCTAAAAGAGCGACAGCCAGTGCATCACCCAGCGCTAAAGTTGCTGTTGTACTCGAAGTCGGTGCCAAACCAAGCGGGCAGGCTTCCTGAAGATGACCCAAAGTTAAAGCCACATCAGCATTTTGTGGCATTGGGCCTTTGGCATCACCACTAATGGTAATTAAAGGAATTTCCAGACGCTTGATCAGAGGCATCAGCATCATGATTTCATCGCTTTTGCCTGAGTTTGAAATGGCAATCAGTACATCACCCGGTACCAACATGCCAAGATCACCATGCCCTGCCTCGCCTGGGTGCATGAAGAATGAAGGCGTACCCGTAGACGCAAAAGTTGCCGCCATCTTACGGCCAATATGCCCGGATTTCCCCATCCCGGTAATCACCAGACGACCTTTGCACTGCAGGATAATTTCACATGCCTGACTAAAACGCTCATCGATCTGCGTGGCTAAAATCTGTAATGCTTGTTCTTCGATACGCAAGGTTTCAAGTGCAACTTTCTGGAAGTCTATTTGATTTGGCATATTTGGTGGGTTCAAAGTAGGTTTACCTTAACTCTATACAGAGTTGACTCAGTCTAGCAAAAAATAATTTTCGCAATTTTATCATATCTATGCAAATGTCAGGTTTCAAAATGTAGAGCTTT
The DNA here is from genome assembly GCF_013417475.1 of Acinetobacter sp. YH12249. NCBI lineage: Bacteria > Pseudomonadati > Pseudomonadota > Gammaproteobacteria > Moraxellales > Moraxellaceae > Acinetobacter > Acinetobacter sp. YH12249. The sequence goes on from NZ_VPDX01000015.1 coordinate 68,790, forward strand.
TCATAAAACTTAAACAGAATGTTCTGAAATTTACCTGACCGAAAGCTCTTCATTATTCAAAATTTCATTATGTAAATCAGTTCTGATTGTCCTTTTTATTTTGCGTAGGCAATAAAAAACCCTAATCTTTCGATCAGGGTTTTTTGAATTTTGGAGCGGGAAACGAGACTCGAACTCGCGACCCCAACCTTGGCAAGGTTGTGCTCTACCAACTGAGCTATTCCCGCAATATGGGAGTGAATTATAGAGAGTTTCTGCTAACTGTCAACTCTCTATCGATTCAACTGTCGAATTAATCAGCACGACGCCATACAGTTCCTTGACGGGTATCTTCCAGCACCACCCCTTGGTCTAATAAAGACTGGCGGATTTCATCGGCACGAGCAAAGTTTTTCTCTTTTTTGGCATCTTTACGTTGCTGGATCAGGTCTTCAATCTGCGCTTCAGACAAGCCTAAAGCTTCCTGACCAATATCAGACTTCAAGAATTCATCGACATTGTGCTGCACCAGACCCAGAATATTGGTGAGATGACGCAAAGTAGAATAATAAACAGCGGCCTGTTCCTGATTCTGATCTTTTACCGCACGGTTTAGCTCTTTATTCAGTTCAAACAATACAGCAATGGCTTCTGGGGTATTAAAGTCATCACACATGGCTGCATTGAAACGCTCAACAAAACTTTGATCGAGTGTTTCAACCACTTGCTCGCCATATACCGCTTGATAAGCTTTAAAGGAATGATAGAAACGCATCAGCGTATTTTTCGCTTCTTTTAATGCTACATCAGAATAGTTCACTGGGCTGCGATAGTGTGAAGACACGATAAAGTAACGCACTACTTCTGGATGGAATTTTTCAATCACATCGCGAATAGTGAAGAAGTTGCCGAGTGACTTCGACATTTTTTCACCATCGACATTAATGAAGCCGGCATGCATCCAGTAGTTTACATACTGTTCACCTGTCGCTGCTTCAGATTGTGCAATCTCGTTTTCATGATGTGGAAAGCTTAGGTCAGCACCACCGCCATGAATATCAAAGTGATTGCCCAGGCAGCAGGTTGACATCGCAGAACATTCAATATGCCAGCCTGGACGACCATTGCCCCAAGGAGATGGCCAAGAAGGTTCATTTTCTTTGGCGTGTTTCCAAAGTACAAAGTCAAAAGGATGTTTTTTCTCAACTTCCACATCTACACGTTCAGAAGCGCCTGCCTGCATATCTTCCAGTTTACGACCTGAGAGACGGCCGTATTTGGCGAATTTTTCAACCTCGAAGTAAACATCACCATTATTTGCCGGATATGCAGTCCCTTTTTCCACCAACGTCCCAATCATGTTTTGCATTTGCTTGATGTAATCAGTGGCTTTTGGTGCTTCATCCGGTGCAAGACAGCCTAACTTGGCGAAGTCTTCATTCATGGCATCAATAAAACGGCTGGTCAGTGATGAAATGCTTTCCCCATTTTCATTAGCACGTTTAATAATCTTGTCGTCAATGTCAGTGATATTACGGACATATTTTACTTTCCAGCCCTGACTGCGCAGAAAACGGATAATATAGTCAAATGCAACCACGGTACGTGCATGTCCGATATGACAGTAGTCATAGACCGTCATCCCACAGACATACAGATCAATCTGACCTTCTTTACGAGGCACAAATTCTACTTTTTTACGTTGCTCTGAGTTATATAGAACAAATGGTTGCATAGGTCTTCTAGAATGCTTTTACAAATGATGGCTCATCTTAACCTAAGCATTATTTTTCATAAAGTTTTAAGAAAAGTTTTCAAGGCTTTTTCTGCGGTTATTTCTATATTGTTAAAAAGACCAGCTATTGCTGGTCTTTTTAGATATCAGGATTTAGCTTCGGTTTTGCACTGTATTAACATCTGTTTGGTTTTTGGACCTAATGGATTAATCAAACTAGTATTTAAAACACGTGCATAGTTTTGATGATCTTTCTGGTAGAAATCTACCGTAGTCCCCTGGTATTCGGCGGTAGTTATATATTGATAATCGTCAAAAGTTTTTTCAGACTTAGGCTCAATTGACTTTAATAAAGCACGCTTTTGCTTAGCAGAAATCAAGCGCAAAATGCTTTTTTCACCAATAACATAAGATAAGCCATGAGCTTTTTGCTTTGAACAATCTAAAGCATATCGGCCTTGAAGTTCACCTAGTTTTACCGAATCCCCTACAGCCGTATTTGCATGTATAAATGCACTGATTGAAGTCAGGAGTGCAATGCTCACGAATAATTTTTTCATAGTTTGCTCAATATTTAAAAATGGCGAAGCATAGGGTGAAAACAAATGCTCCCACCCTACTTACGAATTAATAGATGATTTGATTGTTTTTCAACAAATCAGTAAGTGTCGTCTCAACATTATTCAATGTCAGCAATTCTGTCATTGCATATTGATTACCTGAGATCGCTTTTCCGCTGTCATCAACAACTGTCTCGCCATCTCGGTCAATACTAATAATCGTATGACCATCTTTGACTTCAACAGATACAAATTTCGCTAGGTCAATACTACCGCTTTCAGATTTTTGATCTGCTAACAATGCAGAAATATCAATCTTATCCGCATTTGCGTTATAGGCTGGGTTATCTACTTCTACTTTATCTGACTGTTCTAGCTTCTGACGTGTATCACCGACTTTAAAGTCATTCCAAACATCATGACCATTACCACCCAACTTGTCGTGTTGGTTCAGCAAGTCAAAGATCACAGTATCACTACCGCCTCCCATCGTATAAACATCATTCGCTGAATCGCTATAGATATATTCATCGATATCTGAACCTTTGACGATCTTAGCAACATCAATTTCAATCGTTGATTTATCTGTTTCACCTGTTGGAGAAATCAATTCATAAGTCATGATCTCACGACCGCCACCTTGACCATTTGGTGTGTAGGTATAAGCACCTGATTTATCAATAACGAATGTACCGTATAGACCTTCAACCGTAATCGTTTGAGCACCCACAACAGGATCCAAAGAAAGGACTTTGTTACCGACTTTCAGAATCGTCTGGTCTTTTAAGCCTTCACTAAAGATATCGTTATCAAGCAAATTACCTTTGACAACATTAGCTTCATGAGCATAGTTGTAATCAGGATCTGCCATCCAACGGTCTTGGTAGTCTTGAGTACCTTTGATTTCATATTGGTAATCAATACGTGAACCTACGACTCCTTGTACTTTCATTTCTAAGATGTAATAACCAGATTTTAGATCTGTTGCTGTAAACTCTAAAGAAGTTCCCCCCTTCTCAGTTGATACATCTGTACGTACAACTTCTCTGACTTGATTACCTTGTTCATCAGTAGTAAGAAGTATCAAATCATAAGAAATTTTTACATCATAAGATGGCCATGAAACTTGTGCTTTCGCATCAAATTTAAAATAGAGGCTATTCGTTGAATATTGCGAATGTGGTGCAATCGTAAACTCAATCGCTGTTTCTTTTACTTCATTCTTAGCAGGTGCGTATAAATCATCTTTATACACAACTTTTTGATCTACAAAATCATCATGACGAAGAACCATACCCGCTTGTGTCGATGAAAGTTGACCATTGATATCCAGAACATCACGTTGAGCATCAACACTACCAATTTTTACGTTAATTGCAGAAACAGACGTTTCTCCAGTCAATGTATCCTTATAGACAAATGTAAAGGTATCAATTGCCCCATAGTTTGGCTTCTGTGAAGTTGTATCAGCCGTGTATGTATATGAACCATCTTTTGCCACAGTCAATGTACCAAACTCACCTTTGACTTCTAAACTTTCACCAGTGAATTTTTGACCATTAACCTGAATCATTTCAGTCTGATCTGTTTCCAATTCAACCAAGCGACCTTTAGCTATTGCTTCATATTCGATAGGCTGATTATAGTCACTCACAACTGCGCTATCTAATTTTAGGGTTGAGCCACCTAAAACTTTCACACCACGATCCGTGAGGAATGCCTTATATTGTCCTTCAGTTAAGGCCAGTGTAAGCGGATCATTTTGGATTCCACCTAAAGGAATGCCAAGTAAAGATAATGGTACAGTCAGGAATGTATCCTGGAAGTGGTAAAGCTCCCACTGATTTGTCTTCTCATTCAACTTATAAATTGCAAAGTCTGAGATTGCTGCAACCCCTACTGCAGAGGTGCCTGTTGCAGAGAACACGGTTTCAATCACTTTACCTGCACCAACATTTAAGTTAATCGCATTGCTTGAACCGATGACATTCACATCCAACACATTCCCTAAACCGATCCCTGCAACACCAAAAGACGTTGCTGATGGCTTGGCATCACCTAATAATTCTTGCTTTGCAAGATATTGCGGATCTGTTGTTTTATAAGTTTTCGAGAAGTCAATTGTTAATTCAGAAGCCTCAATGTTCATATGAGCAATCACAGTATCAACATCTAACTCTACATCGTGTAGATTCAACGTGATATCCAGATTTGCCTGACTCATTTGACCTGAAATTGGATCATAGATGATATATTCGAAACGATCGATCTCACCATAGTTAAAGTTCTTCGTTTCAAATGCAGTATAAGTATACTCACCATTGGTAAATAAAGTTAATGTGCCATATTTACCTACAATTTGAGTACCAACAGAGTTTTGATCATCATGAATCATGACTGACTCTGAATTTTCAAGTGTCATACTCTTTGCAGAAATCACATATGTCACTTCTGGATTGAGGAGTAAATCCGCTTTGTTATCTTTGTTAACATCACTAATCACATTACCTGTTGCTTGACCAGCAACTGAAATTGGTTTCACGTAATCCAGTAACAAATCTCTTGTGGTTTCTAAAGTATAACCAAACAATGCATTGATACCACGTGATGGCTCTAGTAATACAATATATTGCCCTGCATCCAATTTCTTGGTGAGTTCTTCAGATACACCACCTAACAGTGCTGCACCAAACCAACCTTCAACCTGATCATCGAGTTTGTATTGCTTGGTAATTTCATCGTATTTATAAATAAATAGATCAAAATCAGCGAGTACTTGTACACCACCTGTTTCAGCTTTAAATGTGATTAACCGCTCTGTATTTTCTGCAACATTAATCTCAAAACGGTTTGCAGGATTGATTGCGCCTAAGTCAAGCACACTTCCTAAACCAACATAAGCCACATTGAATGTTGATTTAGAAACTAGAGGTTGACTTTCTACACTTGGATCAACTGCAAGTGTTAAATGATTCACATCATCATAAGCTCTAATCTCTGTATCAGCACCGCCATTAATGTCAATCGTCAATGTATTTTGATGCGTTAATTTTCCATTCGTCGCAGTATAGGTAAATACATCAGTTTTACCAATTAAGTTGCCTTGAGCATCTTTCGCATGAGCTGATGGATTTAATTTGTACGTATACGAACCATCTTGTGCAATCGTCAAAATACCATGTTGACCCACTAACTGAACGGATTCAGCCTTATCTTCAGAGATAAATTGATAGACTTGACCAAGTTGATTAGAGACATCCACAATTGAAAGCTCATCGAGAACTTTATTAAAGTCATTCTCTAAAACGTTACCTGTACGCTCAGAATCTTCGTAAAAATACGAATTAAACTCGACACTTAGCTTAGATTCATTCAACAAGGTTAACGTGTTGCTGACAAGCTGGGCAACAACCTTATCAACAATTGAGTCAACCAATCCAACCACATCTTTAATTAACGGTAGATTAAGAAGCTCATTTAACAAACGTGAAACTGGTAAAGTCAGTACATCAACACCATTGAGCACACCTTGCAGAATTTCGATCAAGCCTTCAGTTGATGGACTATTTGCACCCAAAGCATCAGACACTAACTTCAATACGACTTGCTGATTATCCTTGCCAAGTAGACCACCATCACCCAGTGCACCTAAACGAAGATCTTCAATTGCTTCAGTTAATGCACTATCAGACTTATAAGGAACAACGCGATAATCGCCTTCAGTTAATCCACTGAAAGTAACCTCATAGTTATCATTCTTCACTGCACCTAATGCATATTGCGTACCTAATGAAGCAACAACCCCATTACCAGTCAATGGAGCAGACATAACCGCTTCCCATTTCTGAGACGCTTCACTCCACTTTTGCAATTGAATACCATAACCTTTCGCAACAGTGAGTAAGCCGACATTGGTAAATTCCGCACGAATTTCGCCAATTGCAGCACTTTTCACTTTAATTACTTCGCCTGCTGTGGCATCTGCTGCATCGAAAGTCATCATACGCTGTTCAGATGGTTCAGATGGTTCAGATGGTTCAGATGGTTCAGATGGTTCAGATGGTTCAGATGGTTCAGATGGTTCAGATGGTTCAGATGGTTCAGATGGTTCAGATGGTTGGACTACACCAATTGAGCCTTCAACAGCAGCTTTATCTTCTCCCTCTAAACTGATACCGCCACCAATGTTTCCTAATAAACCAGCAAATGTGAAGTTTGTTGCATCGCCTTCAGATGTATATTCACCTACACCCGTATTTAGCTCAACTTCGTCTGGTTCAGTTAGACCTAGCTCAATATTAAAGTCTTTAGAAGCCGTTAAATCTAAAGTATTTCCTTCAGTATCTTTAAGACCTGCGACAGCATTGATGCTTGCGACTCCATCAACAAGGCTAACCTTGCTTATATCAAGGTCAAGCGACCAATTCAGATTACCTTCCTCATCTTTTGTCCAAAGGAAACCGTCTTTTAATTGATCCTGTTCAAATGCTGTTAAATCAATCTGACGTTCAATCACGTTGCCATTGACTAAAATTGAAACAGTGAGATCAGTAACATTCACATCGCTAGGCAATGCAGCAATTTGACCTTTGATAGTCATATAACCATCTTCAACTTCAGATGCATCAACCTTAAAGTCAGTCCCTTCAACTTCTGTAATTACATGCAATCCATCAAGATCAGATGCCGGATCTAATACTTGGATATCAAGTGTGAAACCTTCTGTAACTGGAAGTTTTAAAGTATTACCTGCATCATCTACAATAACAGCAATGGCTTGAACTGAAGGTTGATCACCATGTTCGAGTTTTAGACCGGTTGTTGAAACATCAGCTGTCCATTTACCATCTTTATCAGCCACGACGGTTACTTGCTGTGTCACACCTTTATTGGTAATGCTCACCACAACTTCTTTTAATGCATCACCAGCAGCAGTTGCGATACCAGATACATCGCCTTGAATTGTGATCTTGCCATCTTTTTGCTGGCTTTCATTCACAACAATCGTTTGTTTTTGATCTTGGATAAATAATGCTTCACCCTCAATCTCAGTAATACGAATCACTGCGTCTTGTGATGCAGTCTGAGTATCAACAGTAAACTTAAGTTCAGGCGATGAACCTTGTGTTACACCATTACTGTTAGAAACAGTATAGCTCACGACATATTCTGCATCATTCAATGGTTGTGTTGGTGTATAACTCCAAGTACCGTCACGACCAACAATAATTGGTTGATCTGTAACAACAACTTCACCATTTATCGTCAGGGTAATGATCTCACCTTCTACACGACCAGAACCTTTGATTTCTGGTTGGTTATCGTTAGTTTTACCATTTGATTTGATTGGACCAACAATTGATTCAACGTTATCCCACGCTTCTGGTGCTGTCATCGGTTCACTTGGCGCTAATGTCCCTACAATAATTGAACTAGAAACAGAATCGACATTGCCCCATTCATCTGTTGCAGTCACTTGAACAGGATTCAATCCTTCACGTACAGGCATATAGACATTTAGTGTTTTTGCCTGTACTTCGGCAGCCGTTAATACATAACGATCACCATTTACAGACACAATATCGCCAACTTTTGCATCTACACCTAAAGCTACTTTCAGAGAGGTATAATATTTGCCGCCCATTTCAGCCGCGTTTAGAGAACCATCTTCATTAATATCATTTAAGAATGTTAATGACTCAACAATATTGCGTACTTCACCATGAATCACGATAATTTCAGAGGTAGTATCTAAAATATCTATGCCAGACTTGATTACAACAGCTAATTCATTTTCCTGCCCTAAAGCCACAGGCACTTGAACAAATTCAATATAACCTAGTTCAAGATCATTAATATCCACAGATTTTTCAATGCCATTAATAATGACAATATCATCCTTACGAACATCTGCACCTAATTCAACCCGTACAGTAATCGAATTATTCTCTTCCAGCTCATTTGCATCAATTTCCTGATCAGCATTGAAGTCATTAACAACAACTACATCACCCAAATAATCTGGGGCAAATACTTCAAAAAAGTTGAATTCAACATCAGTTTGCTTATCTGAATTTTGAGCATCAACTTTAATAAAGTTAAAGCCTTCTAATACTGCAATATCATTAATCGTGATAGCTTGATTGCTTATATTGTTATCGCTAAGCGTATATTCTTTACCGTTGACAATGAGCTTATCACCAGCTTTTGCATCTTTGCCCAGATCAATTTTAATGCTGGTTTTAGAACCTTCAGTCAGTTCCCGGGCGCTGAGTTTGCCATCACCATTTTTATCATTAATTAAACTGATGCCATTGATGATATCGGCTATCGCTGATGCTGCAACACCTGTGTCGTCAGTACCGATCCACCAATGACCATTGTCACCGATGTGTGGGCTTAGACCATCCTCTCCTTCAGCTTTTACGCCGGTGTCGTCAGTGCCGATCCACCAGTTGCCATTGCTGCCTACATACGGTGTGTCACCGTCTTTGCCTTTCAGCGATTCAAGCCATGCGACCAGGTCGCCTTCAAAGCCTTCTTTTACTGCAAGGTCGTAAGCTGAAAGGCCTGTGTCACCAGTTGCGCCAGTGTCACCTTTATCGCCTTTGGCACCTACAAGTGACAGCAACCATTCAGATTCAGTACCTTCAAAGCCGCCAAATTCAACAGCAATTTCATAAGCTGATTTACCACTTGCACCCGTTGCACCTACCAGCGAAGCAACCCATTCAGCTTGTGTACCTGTAAAACCGTTCTCTACAGCGACTTGGTA
>NZ_VPDX01000017.1:0-76264 GCF_013417475.1 Acinetobacter sp. YH12249
GAATAATTCAAGTGAATTTGTTTGAAAGAAAAACTTTAAAAGCTTTATTTTCACCCGATAAAATACCCATAAAACAAGAGGAAGCTCATTTGAGCTTCCTCTTGTGAAAAATTGTGGGACAGCAATGGATCATATGATCCTCTTTTTTTATAGACTTAAAATGACCGAGATATAAAAACTTACTCTTCTTCAGCCGGTGGCACTAGCATCAGTACAGAATCATTCAATAGCTCAGCAACATCCTCCAGTATATCTTCGTCAGCGAAATCTTCATCCAATAAGACACGCGCACCATCAGCAATCTGCTTCAGTTTTGAAGTAAATGCTTCAGAAATACAGATTCCCTCACCATTGGCCCAGAATAAGGTTTCACCATCTTCTTCTGTATAGAGTAAGCGTGAAGCGGGTTCAAGCATCAGGCTATAGCCCTGATCAAGTGCTTCTTCCAGATCACCTGTACCAATTTCTTCAGCTTCCGGAATATTCTCTTCATATTTTGGTTCTGACATCAGGCTCATGATGGCATCTTCAAGCACATTGGAGTTATGCAACTGCTCCATGATTTTGCCTTTCAGATATTCAAGTTCATTGCCTGTGACTTCACCCGCAGCACTGATATGATCGCGAATGATGTCAGTCAATGGATTGCGTAAGACTTCATTTTCCGAAAATTTATCGCCTACACGGTCCATCATGTCACTGACATTTGGCATACGGAAACCAAAAGAGAAAGTCAGACAGTCATCTTCTGCTACGCCGTAATGAGACAGACCGGGTGGAATATACAGCAAATCACCGGGTGCAAGAACTTCATCAAAATGCACATCCATTTCTGGCAATAATTTTAATGGCTGCCCCGGTACAAGTTCGGTCTCGGCATCACACATTTGCCCCAGTTGCCAGCGGCGATGACCATAGCCTTGAACCAGAAAAACATCATAAAAGTCGAAATGTTGACCGACTGAACCGCCTTGAGGTGCATAAGACACCATGATGTCATCACGACGCCATTGAGGGATAAAGGCAAACTTTTTCCAGAGTTCAGACAGGTCGAAAGAATAGTGATCCACAGCCTGAACCAGTAAAGTCCAAAGCTTAGGCATCTTCTGGAAGTCAGCTTTTAATAAAGGAGATGTCTTGACCGACCACTGATTTGGATCACGATCTTTCTGCTTGATCAGACGTGCAGTGACATTTTCTTCAAGTGCCAGCTCCATCACATCATCAGGCTCTAGCAGGCCTGCGATTTCAGGCATGGCATTACGTACCAGCAGCGGTTTTTTTTGCCAGTATTCGGCAAGGAATTGTTCAGCGGTAATACCGCCTAAAACGTCTAGAGGTAGGGACATAAATAAAGCCTAAAATAAAGGAGATTAAGGAACTAAAATCTTTAGCTCACGAAGAATATTACATAGCTGAATCATTGGCATACCCATCAGGGTAGTTTGATCCTGACCGATCATGGTTTCAAACAGACTAATCCCAAGGCTTTCACATTTAAAACTACCGGCACAATGCAGCGGCTGTTCGATCTCTACATAACGCTCAATTTCCGCTTGAGACAGTTTGCGGAATTTGACTTTATAATGTTCTACCAGCGTACGTTCAAAACCGGTAGATTTCTGCTGAACGCTGAGCGCCGTACTGAAATACACTATCTTGTCCGAATTGGCCTGTAGCTGGCGAATGGCCTTTTCTATTGTTAAAGGCTTACCCATAAAGATATCTGGTGCGCCTTCACGCCAGGCTACCTGATCAGAACCGATCACAATCGCATCAGGATGTTGCTCAGCGACATGACGAGCTTTTTCAAAAGCCAGGCGTTTGGCTAATTCATCCGCATGATTTTCACCTTGGGGTGATTCATCTATGTCCGGGACGACCGATATGTAATCAAGACGTAGACGGTTCATCAGTTCTTTACGGGTCTGGCTTGAAGAAGCCAAGATGATTTTTGCGGTATTCATTAGACAGCGTATTCTTCTAAAATATGGAGAGGAACGTAAGCAAGGACAGCTTTGTGACAGGCTTGCAGCTTGATCGGTGGTGCTTGTCCAGCTTCATAAGCTTCTACCCAGCGTGTGACGCAGATACACCAGAAATCACCAGGTTGCAGTCCAGGAAATCCCAGTTCTGGTAACGGTGTAATCAGGTCATTGCCCACTTTCTGGGAAAAATTCAGAAATTCAGAAGTCATCTGTGCACAGACAGTGTGCTGTCCCAGATCGGTAGGTGCGGTATGACAAAAGCCATTACGGAAATACCCAGTAATGGGATCAAAACAACAGCTCGCCAAAGGCTCGCCCAGAACATTAAGACGGTTAAGATTAGGATCAGGATGTATCGACATAGGTACTGAATCTGGAAGAAGCTTTTTTCTATCATAACAAAACTTTGGCATTCATAATGTTTTCTGCAAAAGATGCTAACCTTTTTCTGCATAATCATTTAAAATCGCCTCGTTTTTAATATCTATAAAGAGAGCTCTACAATGAACTTTCAGCGTATGACTGACCTTGACCTGACGGGTAAACGTGTTCTGATCCGTGAAGATTTAAATGTACCGGTTAAAAATGGTGTAATCACTAGCGATGCGCGTCTACGTGCTGCATTACCAACAATTAAAGCTGCAGTAGAAAAGGGCGCGGCTGTCATGGTGTATTCACACCTTGGTCGTCCAGTTGAAGGTGAGCCGAAGGCTGAACAGTCTCTTGCGCCTGTAGCAGCTTATCTGACTGAAGCATTGGGTCAGGAAGTAAAACTTTTCACAGACTATCTGGATGGTGTTGAAGTTCAGCCGGGTCAAGTGGTTTTACTGGAAAACTGCCGTTTCAACGTAGGTGAAAAGAAAAACAATCCTGAACTTGCAGCAAAATATGCAGCACTTTGTGACGTATTCGTGATGGATGCATTTGGTACTGCACACCGTGCAGAAGCATCAACTGAAGGTGTCGCTCGTTTAGCTAAAGTAGCAGCAGCAGGTCCTTTATTGGCAGCTGAGCTAGATGCTCTTGGCCGTGCATTGAAAACGCCTGAAAAACCAATGGTTGCGATCGTTGCAGGTTCTAAGGTTTCTACCAAGCTTGATGTTTTGACTTCATTGTCTGATATTTGTGATCAATTGATCGTCGGTGGTGGTATCGCAAATACGTTCCTTGCAGCTGCTGGCTACAATGTAGGTAAATCACTGTGTGAAAATGACCTGATCGATACAGCGAAAGCCATTGCCGCAAAAGTTTCAGTTCCACTTCCAACTGATGTTGTGGTTGCTGATGCATCTGAAATCAACTTTGATGACTTCTTGGGTTCATTGGCTGCAGCGAAAGCGACTGTAAAAAAAGTTGAAGATGTTGCTGACAATGACATGATCCTTGACGTGGGTCCAGAAACTGCAAAAGCATTTGCTGAAATCCTGAAAACGTCTAAAACAATTCTTTGGAATGGTCCAGTCGGCGTATTCGAAGTAGATCAGTTCGGTGAAGGTACTAAAGCACTGTCTTTAGCGATTGCTGAATCTGAAGGTTTCTCGATTGCTGGTGGTGGCGATACTTTAGCTGCAATCGACAAATACGAAGTTGCTGACAAAATTGGCTACATCTCGACTGGTGGCGGTGCATTCCTTGAATTCGTTGAAGGCAAAACACTTCCTGCAGTTGCGGTATTGTTAGAACGTGCTTAATCGCATGTCCTAATGTAAAAAGCTGGCTTGATGCCAGCTTTTTTATTTTTATCGCTTATTTATTCCAGATCTGTTCATCACTGATTCATTAAAGTGCAATAAAGCTGTCATAAGATGCAGACAATAGAGTATGGAGATGAGATCTTTTGATGAAACAGCACCTCACTTTAGCTGCATTGCTGGCAGCATCTTTTATTTTTACTGCCTGTACCCAGCAGGAAAATACACCAGCCGAGGACGTAGAAAATACAACAGCTGTAAATGAAGAGTTCATTAGTCCGGAACAGCAGGCCGCAATTGATGCAATTGATAAACCGGTTCTGGATGAAAAAAATACAGATGTTCCGGCTGAAATTGCCAATGCACCTGCAGATGCCGCAACTGTAGATCAATCTGTATCAGGTGCTTCTGAGCCTATGACACCATAACTCAGACTATGCAAGTAAAAATCCCTGCTTTTGCAGGGATTTTTTATAAAATATTGTATTTTTTGGCTGTATTGCAATAGTTGAACATGTAGAATATGGCCCATTACCTGGGAGGATATTATGGCTCTTATTTCGATGCGCCAGCTCTTGGATCACGCCGGCGAACATGCTTACGGCGTACCAGCGTTTAACGTAAACAACTTAGAACAAATGCGCGCAATCATGCTCGCAGCAGATGCAACGAATTCACCTGTAATCGTGCAGGCATCTGCAGGTGCTCGCAAATATGCAGGTGCACCATTCTTACGTCACCTTATCTTGGCTGCAGTTGAAGAATGGCCACATATTCCAGTGGTAATGCACCAGGATCATGGTACTAGCCCTGACGTATGTCAACGTTCAATCCAGTTAGGCTTTACTTCAGTCATGATGGACGGCTCACTGGGTGAAGACGGTAAAACACCAACTTCATATGAATACAACGTTGATGTGACTCGCCGTACTGTACAAATGGCACATGCATGTGGCGTTTCAGTAGAAGGTGAGATCGGCTGTCTGGGTAGCCTTGAAACAGGTATGGCAGGCGAAGAAGATGGTGTAGGCGCTGAAGGCGTACTTGACCATTCTCAACTGCTAACTTCAGTTGAAGAAGCTCGTCAATTCGTTGCGGATACCAATGTTGACGCATTAGCTATTGCAGTAGGTACTTCACACGGTGCGTACAAGTTTACTCGTCCACCTACAGGCGATATTCTTGCAATTGACCGCATTAAAGAAATTCATGAAGCACTGCCAAATACTCACCTTGTAATGCACGGTTCAAGCTCTGTGCCACAAGAATGGCTGGCTGTGATTAACCAGTATGGCGGCGACATCAAAGAAACTTATGGTGTTCCTGTTGAGCAACTGGTTGAAGCGATCAAGCACGGTGTTCGTAAAATCAACATCGATACTGACTTGCGTTTAGCGTCTACAGGTGCAATGCGCCGTATGATGGCTGAAAAACCAAGCGAATTCGATCCACGTAAATTCTTCAGCGCAACTGTAGATGCAATGAAGCAAATCTGTATCGACCGTTATGAAGCATTTGGTACTGCAGGTAATGCAGACAAGATTCGCCCAATCTCTTTAGAGAAAATGGTTGAGCGTTATAAATAATTCCTTGTGAATAATTTATAAGAAGAGCCCACAGCGAATGTGGGCTTTTTTATATTTAAATAAAGATGAAGAATAAGAGCAGCATATGGAACTGATTTTTATTGCAGCATTATGTAGTGTTGCAGTCTCGATACTCTTAAAAATTGCTAAAAATAGAGGCTTGAGCCCCATCCACATGATTAGCTGGAATTATGTTACAGCCAGCGTATTGTGTTTTTTCTGGTTCAAGCCAGACATCCAGCATATTTCCATGAGTCAGACTCCATGGCTACTGATTCTGGCGCTTGGCGTTTTATTGCCGAGCGTATTTCTATTTCTGGCCAAGTCATTACAGACAGCAGGAATCTTAAAAACTGAAATTGCCCAGCGATTATCGGTTGTACTATCACTGGCCGCTGCTTATTTCATTTTTCAGGAACAATTTAACCAGCTCAAGATGCTGGGTATTGTCTTAGGCATAAGTTCCGTACTGTGCATTCTATTCTCACACCGTCAGGCATCAGAAAGCTCCAGGCAGGGAATGTTTTTTCTGGGTCTGGTGTGGTTTGGTTATGCACTGATTGATGTCTTGTTGAAATATACCACCAGCCTTGGTCTACAATTTGCTGTGGCACTGAACTTGATGTTTATCTGCGCCATGATTCTGTCGATGATCTATCTGCTGCTGCAATATCGTCATCTAGGTTCTGGCAAGAATATTGGTTTCGGTCTGTTATTGGGTGCGCTGAACTTTGCCAATATCGCTTTTTACGTCAAAGCACACATGATGCTCAAAGATACGCCAGCGATTGTATTCGCGGGCATGAATATTCTGGTGGTGATTTTTGGTGTGATTGCAGGATTGCTCATCTTTAAAGAACGACTCAAACCTGCAAGTGTGATCGGGTTGATTCTAGGTGTGATTAGTGTTGTTTGCCTAGCATATGCAATGTCTGTTTAACATAGGAAGATGCAAATTCAAGCGGATAACGTAACAGGTCTTCTTTTTCAGCCCGTCCAAGCAATAAGCCTGCCTGTTTGCAGTCTGGACAATGCGGATAACGATGCTGGGCATTAGCATAGTGATGTAAATAGATCTTATCGCAGTGTTTGCATTCGAATTTTAAAGAGCTGGATGGTAAAACAGACATGGGTACCTCTAATTGTTATTCTAGTTGGATGTTTGGAGAATAAAGCAAAAATTAGGCCCAAATTGACAAGAAAAGGGGCACTAGACCCCTTTTATAACATAAAATGCTTACAGTTTGGTGAAAATATCTTCGGCTTGCAGACGAGATTTAGGCAATTTGGCATTGAAATCGTTTTCACTGCGATAACCTAAAGTAAGCAATACTGATGGAATCAGGCCTTGTTCAGCTAACTGTAATTCCTCAC
The DNA here is from genome assembly GCF_013417475.1 of Acinetobacter sp. YH12249. NCBI lineage: Bacteria > Pseudomonadati > Pseudomonadota > Gammaproteobacteria > Moraxellales > Moraxellaceae > Acinetobacter > Acinetobacter sp. YH12249. The sequence continues at coordinate 6,640 of NZ_VPDX01000017.1, forward strand.
TCAGAATGTCTTCATCAAAACCACCGATCGGTGTGGCATCAATACCTTCACTTCCTGCAGCCAGTAAGATCTGTCCCAATGCAATAAAGGTCTGGTTTTCTGCCCAGCGCTGAATATCGCCTTTTTCATTACGATAATAATGTACATAACCGGTACGGGTATTCTTTTGACCTTCTTTGGCGCTCTCATCTTTAAAACGACCACTGAGATCATCACGATTTAACAGGTTGTCCAGATGTAACTCGTCAATATCGGCTTTGGTACAAAATAAAATAGTATGTGAAGAGTCCAGCACTTTGGGAGCATTGTAGGCATAAGTTCCAACTAGTGCTTTGGCAATACGCTGTTTAGCGGCATCATTGTCGGCAATAAAAAAATGCCAGGGCTGAATGTTAATCGAAGATGGCGTCAGGCGTAAGATTTCTAATAAACGTTCAAATTGTTCTGCTGGAACCTTCTTGTTAGGGTCATAAGCTTTAGTGGTATAACGGGTTTGAGCGATCTTGAGTAAATCCATTGATGGACTCCAATCTTTTGATAAGGCGTTTAGAAATATGCTTTAGGCATCTAGATTTTTCTGATCAAAAGATTATTACAATAAAAACATCATCGGCAAAGTTTATATTTATATAATCTTGAGTGAAATTTTATGAAAAACTAAGAGTTAAATCAGATAAAAAGCAAGCTTTTGTATATTGGCAGTTTCTGGTAACAGGAGTTTAATAAGGACTTCAGGCAATAGCATGCAAGATAGGTGGGCCGATGCAATATACCAATTACTTTAAACGTAAATTAAAGACGCAGCAGCAAATTGGCTTGTGGGTCGGACTGGCTGACGCGTATGGAACAGAAATTGCGGCAAATGCGGGCTATGACTGGCTCTTGATTGATGGTGAGCATGCCCCAAGCGATTTAAGAACAACGCTCTCTCAATTACAGAGTATCGCTGCTTATCCATCTCAAGCTGTAGTACGCCCACCAATCGGCAGTGTACAACTGATCAAGCAGTTACTCGATATTGGCGCACAGACCTTATTGATTCCTATGGTAGAAACTGTGGAGCAGGCCGAATTAATGGTCAAAGCAGTCCGTTATCCACCGGAAGGAATTCGTGGTGTGGGTGCTGCGCTGGCACGTGCGACACGCTGGAACAGTATCCCGAATTATTATCAGACTGCTCATGAAAATATCTGTTTGTTAATTCAGATTGAATCGGTGACAGGTCTGGAAAATCTGGATGAAATCCTTAAGATTGAGGGGATTGATGGTGTATTTATTGGGGCGGTAGATCTTTCAGCGACTATGGGTTATCAGGGGAATCCGAACCATCCTGAAGTACAAAAAGCAGTAGTAGACGCTATTCAGCGGATTCGTGCATCAGGTAAGGCTGCTGGGATTTTATCGACGCAGCATGAAGCTACCCAGAAATATCTGGCGCTTGGAACTGAGTTCGTTGCAGTAGGGGTTGATACCAGTGTTCTGATGAATTCGCTTCGTGAACTTTTGGCGAAATATAAACCTGATGCTGAAGTCATCAAGTCAGAAGGCGGTTATTGATTATAAAAATATCAGAGAGTCGTAAATTGTGGTTTCTCAATATTGATTACTTACATAGAAGATATTTTATAAAAGCTCTGATTTGTCAGAGCTTTTTTATTTACTTTAGCTATAGTAGTTTAAAAAATAAGATGGGTGGGATTGTAAAATGAAACCAGAAGAAATTGATATATTTTTTGAGCAGCAAAAACAGATCCATGAGCAAAAAAACAACAACGTTATCATTTAGGGCAACGTATCTTATTCGTCTTTAATGCTGACTTATACATTGCTTAGTGGATATCTGGCAGTTTTAAACTTTCTTGATTCAGGTGATTTGATCTCTGGCTTTAGTATCATGATGTTGATCGGTTTGTTTTATATGTTGAAATACTTCTTTACTGGACATTCAGATAGGCGAAAAAGCATCTGAAAAATACTACTCTTGACATATGTCATTACAATGTAATTTTGCTATTTGGTCAAAAAAGAGTTATAAGATAATTACTTTAAAGCGAATACTGTTTTCGCTGGTTTATTTTTAGCTGATTGTGATACACGAAAGACAGGTTTTCCTGTTAAAAAAACTCTAGCAAACCCAGAAATAAGATTTATTTTTAGTCTATAGCTCTCCTTGTTTAATCACAAAAAGCTCATATTATGAGTGAATATTTTGAAAAATTTAAATACATGGTCTATCGCGACCGCCATTAATGGTTGTGAAATTCAAGTTAAAGTTGTACCAATGCAACGTCAGCAAAATACCATCAATGGTATGATTATGGTCAATGTGGGCAAGATGATTGAACTTGAAAATGGTGAACAATATCCATTTAATCTGGATGGTAAAAGTTTCTATACTGGTTTTAACCAGTTATACCGTTTAAGTTAAATAAAATATAAAAAGCAACTGCTCGCAGTTGCTTTTTTTATGGGTAATACCAGATTTTTAGCTGAATGTTATGAATATCAATATCCGAGCTGCCCAGCTCTAAAATCTCAGCATAATCAGCTTTCCAATCTCCTAAAACAATTCTTTTTTTACCATTTACATCATGGATTGCAGCGCGGTGAGTATGTCCATGAATCAGCACATCTGCTTCTTTGAGTGCTGCTTCTACCGCAGATGGGTTTACATCCATAACCTCATAGCTTTTCAATTGCTGTGCTTCATGGCTTTTCTTGCGGAAACCGTTGGCGAGTCTGGCTCGAAAGCTAAGAGGCATTTTTCTTAAAAAACCTAACATCCAAGGATGGCGGATGATTTTTCTGAAACGCTGATAGGACACATCATCGGTACAGAGTGCATCACCATGTTCGATCCGATATTGGAGTGAACCTATATTTAAGCTGGTCATTTCAGGTAAAAGCTGTCCGGAAAATTGATCCAGAAAATCTTGGCCTAAGGCAAAGTCACGGTTACCGATAAGAAAATAGATCTGATTGCCGGCCTGGTTAAACTGTTTTAAAGCACTGACGATTTCATCCAGCCAGGGAGCAGTGTAGTCATCTCCAATCCAGGCATTGAACCAGTCGCCCAAAATATACAGTTGGGTATTTTTATGCTGATAAGCTGCCAATAAATCTAAAAACCCCCGAACGAGTCGAGGGTGATCAGGTGACAAATGTAAATCTGAGATAAACAGATAGGTCACAAATCTTTTCCTTATTTTTTAATCCCTCCCGACCTCCCTCTGCAAAAGAGATGAGAAAAACCATCTTTAAAAATGATGGTTCCCTCCTTTATTAAAGGAGGGGTAGGGAGGATTTAAAATTACTCAGAAATGATTTTTGCAGATTCGATCACAACGTTCTCTAGAGGAACGTCAGCGTGGTAGCCACGGTTACCAGTGCGAACGCCTTTAATTGCATCAACAACATCCATGCCTTCAACTACTTTACCAAATACGGCATAACCCCAACCTTGTGCAGTTTTACCAGTGTGGTTAAGGAAAGAGTTGTTTTTCACGTTAATGAAGAACTGAGCAGAAGCAGAGTGAGGTGCTTGAGTACGTGCCATTGCAATGGTGCCTACATCGTTGCTTAAACCGTTGTCAGCTTCGTTTTCAATCGCATCACGTGTTGCTTTTTCTTTGAAGTTTTCATCCATGCCGCCGCCCTGGATCATGAAACCATCAATAACGCGGTGGAAAATTACGCCGTCATAAAAACCGTCACGTACATATTGCAAGAAGTTAGCTACTGTTTTAGGTGCTTTTTCAGCGTTTAATTCAAGAACAATACGACCTTTATTGGTGTTTAATTCGACTTGAGGAAAACTCATTGTGTAATCTCCTAATCATGGACTAATGCCATGGTTTTTTCTGAATGAAGGAAGCATAAGCAAACTACAATCGACAAGGCAAGCAAAAACATAATTTTCTTTGTTAAAAACATAAAAATCGTATCTTATTTATGCATTGATTTACAAAGTCATTTCTTCTAGATCATGCGTCTTCATAAAGCTTGTCTGACCCTAAGAGCATGCACTGATCTGCTGGCTCAGTCAAAAGCGGATATTTTACGATTTGGTAAGCTATTGTATTTTCCAATTTGAAAATGAACGAATTGAAATCAAATACCTAAGTTAACGGTTGAGAGATCATTCACCTATAGTTAAACTAAAGAACCTTTATTTAGTGAATACAGTTAGACCGCGTGAGCTACTGCATATTCATTAATCCCTTTTTAACTTTAGAAGTGAATGATTAATCATGAAGCCAAATGATGTTGTGACGTCTCTGCCCGACAACCCGACCCAAAATAAGAATGCAGTCGATTCAGCGCAGCAGCAGGAACAACAACCAGGCTTAGACTTTGTACGTCAGGTGATTACTGATGATCTAGCAGCTGGCCGTACCCAGCAAGTGGTCACCCGTTTCCCGCCTGAACCAAATGGTTATTTGCATATTGGTCATGTTAAAGCGATCTGCTTGAACTTCGGTATTGCTGAAGAATTTGGTGGCCTGTGCAACCTGCGTTTTGATGATACCAACCCCGATGCAGAAGAGCAGGAATATGTGGATGGTATTGCCAATGATGTAAAATGGCTAGGTTTCCAGTGGAATGGTGAACCACGCTATGCATCAAGTTATTTTGACCAGTTATATGCATGGGCAATTCAACTGATTGAACAGGGCGATGCCTATGTGGATCTGCAAACTCCGGAAGAGATCAAGCTGAACCGCGGTAACTTTGTAGAGCCAGGTAAAAACTCGCCACAACGCGATGCGACTGTGGAAGAAAACCTCGAGCGTTTCGAAAAAATGCGCACTGGTGAATATGCTGAAGGCGAAGCGGTATTGCGTGCCAAGATAGATATGAACTCGCCAAATGTGCATATGCGTGATCCGATCCTGTATCGTATTCTGCATTCTGCGCATCACCAAACTGGCGATAAATGGAAAATTTATCCAATGTACGACTATGCGCATCCATTATCAGATGCGATTGAAGGCATTACGCATTCACTTTGTACACTGGAATTCCAGGATCACCGTCCATTCTACGACTGGGTGGTGGAAAAAGTTAAATCGCCATCAGTTCCACGTCAATACGAATCTAGCCGTCTGAATGTTGATTACACCATCACGTCTAAACGTAAGCTGCGCAAGCTGGTTGAAGGCGGTTATGTTAACGGGTGGGATGATCCACGTATGCCGACTGTTGTCGGTATGCGCCGTCGTGGTTTCACGCCTGAAGGTCTGCGTGATTTCTGTAAGCGTGTAGGAGTATCTAAAGTCGATGGCAGTATCGTTGATGTAGCAATGCTTGAATATTGCATCCGTCAATCTTTAGAAAATACTGCAGCTCGCGGTATGGCAGTATTGAATCCACTGAAAGTGACTTTAACCAATTTGCCAGCGGATATGGATCTGACTCATTCACGTCATCCAAACGTAGATATGGGCGAACGTATTATTCCGCTCACTTCAGAAATCTATATCGACCATAAAGACTTTGAAGAAGAGCCACCTAAAGGCTTCAAACGCCTAATTCCGGGCGGTGAAGTGCGTCTTCGTCATGCTTATGTCATCAAATGTGATGAAGTGATTAAAGATGCGAACGGTGAAGTGGTTGAATTGAAATGCTCAATCGATCCTGAAACTTTAGGTAAAAATCCTGAAGGCCGTAAAGTAAAAGGTGTAGTTCACTGGGTATCTGCAACCAAAGGTATTCCTGCCGAAGTTCGCATTTACGATCGTCTGTTCACTGAATCTGATCCAGAAACTGGGGATGACTTCCTGGCGAATCTGAACCCTGAATCATTGAAAGTGGTTCAAGCAGTTATTGAGCCTGCGCTGGCTGAGGCAAAACCGGAAGATCGTTTCCAGTTTGAACGTGAAGGCTATTTCGTAGCGGATCAATATGATCATTCAAGCGACAAACCAGTGTTCAACCGTATTCTAGATTTGAAAGACAGCTTTAAACCTGGCAAATAATTTAAGCTAAATCCCTAAAAAGCCCAACTCCGGTTGGGCTTTTTCAATCGTGGCAGGAAAGAATGAATGATTGTTCGTGATAAAAGTAATAGCTTTAGTCTGCTGTTTGCATGGCATGGCACAATTTTGCCTAAAGTTCTGCCTGCCTTGGGGCTGGTAATTTTTCTTTCAGGCTTGCTGGTCTATCTGCGTCAGGCGCATTTTTTTAGCTTTCCTGCAGTGCCGGCCATTGGCTTTACCATCTTCGGGGTGATTCTGTCAATTTTTCTCAGCTTTCGTAACACTGCCTGTTATGACCGTTGGTGGGAAGGGCGTAAGCTGTGGGGAGCGCTGATTGCTACCACACGTCATTTATGTCGTGATAGTTACGTGCTTGATGATCAGTCACGTGAAATCCTGTTGTATCGAATGATGCTCTTTACTCATTTATTACGTGACCGTTTGAGACAGCAACAGCAAAGTATTCAGCATTACCAGACCCACACTGGTTTTGAAGTTGCTGCATTTGAACAATTGCCCACGCATATCAATGCATCACAATGGGTACTGGAACAGATCCAGAAAGATTTGGTTTTGCTCTACAAACAAGGCAAGATTACAGACATTATTTATAACAATCTGAATCAGCATACAGTGGCTTTAGGCGATATACAGGCGGGTTGTGACCGGATCCTGTCGACGCCGTTACCCTTTTCTTATTCGGTGCTGTTGCATCGTGCTGTTTATTCTTTCTGCTTTATCCTGCCATTTAGTCTGGAAGCCAGTCTTGGTTTATGGACTCCGATTCTGGTCGGCCTGATTGCCTATATGCTGTTAGGGTTAGATGAGCTGAGTGCAGAACTGGAAGAGCCTTTTGGATTTCAGGATAATGATCTGCCTTTAGACTCTATTGTGAGACTGATCGAACGTGAAACCCTGAGTTCTTTAGGACAAGAATTACCTGAAGCGATTAAAGCTAAAAAAGCTTATTTAACTTAGGTTTAAATCGATTTTATCGACAAGTTAATTATTCAATAAATCAAATGAAAGTCATCTTATTTTTAAATAGCCGTCTTAAAAACTTTAATAGCAAGAAACTAAAACCTTAACGATGTTTTAAATGATTACCAAGATCTGGGCTATTGTTTTTAACCTGCTCATGTAGCTCACGATATTGCTCTAAACGTTGTTTGGCCTTGTCACGTAGCTTTTTCTTGATATAGAGAGCTAGAGCGAAACAGGTGGTCGTCAAGGTCAGGAAAAGGCTATTCATAAAGCTCATCATGGAGCTGATATAACCGATCGTCGTCAGGCGATTCATCATCTGAATGACTTGTGGGCTGCTTTCTACACCAGTGATTGCCCAGGTACAGAGATGTTCACAATTATTGATAATCAGGTGATAGTTATTTTCATGCATTCTGGAACGCATACGACGAACCACTTTACGGCCTTTGTATTTTGCTGAGGCATAATACTGGATCTGAATCGGTTTGCCGTTGCTGAATTTCTCAATTGAGGTGATTTCAATTGGATGCTTTTTAAATAAATGTGCAAAACCGGAATAGTGGATGACACGACCACGCCCGGCATAAATCCCGTGATGAGTATAACCGAAATGTTTAACCATAAGATGCGCACCTATGGGAAACCGTTTAGTTCGCTGCATGTAAAGATTAAGCCATTTAATAACAAGTGTATTTTAAACAGCAAGTGTACTGTTTTTTTGTGAATTAATCGATGTTTTAGGGTTCAATTCTATCCAGAATTCGTTGTCTAGACAGTCATCTTTAAATTTTTCGAACTTTATAAATGCTGTATGTGCACTGATTGAGGCAGATCTAAAATTATAATGTCTAAATAGTCTAAGCAAATATGATATGCAAAGTCATTTATCTGCATTGAAGAGAAATGAAGATATAGAAACCCAAGTTCAGATAGAAAGATTAGGTTCCATCTGATTAAGAGGAAATAAGGGTTGGCAAAAATCCAAATGATAGATATAAAAATGCATTTGCGTATGCAAATGCATTTTATCAAGACCTAAGCTGCTTATTGCAGCGGCAGGTGCTGAAGTTCATTGAGTTCTTTACGGCTGTAACCGCGAGAAGCTAGAACTTTTTTGATTCCGATAATGATATCTTCATCAGTTGCTTTAGACAGTGCTTCAAGGAGCTGTTCATTTGTCTTGCAAGAGCAATCATTTTCAACACAAGCAATCTGGTTCTTGTGTTCATTTTGTTGTTCATCTGAAAACAACTTCTGCCAGAAACTCATAGAGCCTTCATACACAACCTAACATAGGGTGAAATATATCCAATTTAATAAATAAAGCAATAGGACCTATGTGATAAAAGCAGCAGTCAGTATTTCAAATTTTCGATTGGAGATAAGATTTTGAACGATATTATTTGATTGAAACAAGATAATTCATGCATAAGTTACTAATTTTATGTATAAAAATGGAGCTAACAAAAGCTCCATTTATGTAACAAAAAAATAAATTGAAACAATATTTTTAGCGTTTTTCCAGCAGTACGCCTGACTCTACATGGTGGGTATAAGGAAACTGATCGAACAAGGCAAACTTGGTAATTTTATGGGTTTGGGACAATTGTTTCAGATTGTCGTGTAATGTGTCCGGATTGCAAGAAATGTAGATGATTCGTTCAAAGCGTTGCAACAGTTTCAGTGTTTCATTATTAATCCCTGCCCGTGGTGGATCGACAAATACCGTATCGAAGTCATAAGTTGACAGATCGATATTGGCTTCTTGCAGACGGCGGAAAGTACGATCACCATTAAAAGCTTGCGTAAATTCTTCAGCGGACAGACGCGCCACCTGAATATTCTCGATACCGTTCTGCTCGATATTCCATTCAGCCGCATACACAGATGACTTGGCCAATTCAGTTGCCAATGCACGACGGAAACGGGTAGACAATGGCAGGGTAAAGTTACCATTGCCACAATACAGCTCTAAGAGATCTTTGTCAGATTGCTGCGCGGCATTACATGCCCATTCCAGCATTTTCTGGCAGACTTGAGCATTCGGCTGGGTGAAGCTGCTTTCGATCTGTTTGTACTGATATTTACGGTCAAATACAGTGAGTTCTTCTACGACAAACTCATCGCTCAAGACAAATTTCTGGCCACGGCTACGACCAATCAGCTTGATCTTCAATTTTTCAGCCAGTGCTTTAGCTGCAGGTTCCCAGCTTTCATCCAGTTTACGGTGATAGATCAGGGAAACCAGTACTTCACCTTTTAGTGTTGCTAGAAAGTGGACTTCAAATAGGCGGTGGCCTAGAGTTGCATCGGCTTTGAAGGCTTCTAGCAATTGCGGCATTAAGTCATTAATACTGCGGTCAGCCACAGGGAATTCATCAATACGGATCACTTTCTTGTTATTGTTCTGATCACGTTCAAACATGGCATAGAACAGGTCATCTTCAGTATGCCAGATCCGGAATTCAGCACGCATGCGATAGTACTGTTCAGGCGACTCAAATACTTCAAGGGCAGGTGGTTGATATTCGGCAAATTGCGCGCTAATGCGTTCAACTTTGGCATCCAGTTGTTGCTGATAAGATGAGGTCATATGCAGTAAAAAATCGCAAATATTTTGAAAGCCAAGATGGTAGCAAAAATTTGCTGTTCTGACTAAGCCTATTCCCGGAAATAGGCTGGAAAAGCAATTAAAAAAAGGCCAAATCTGCAAAGGGGAGAGATTTGGCCGTAAGAGGAAAGGAATTAAAATAATCTCAGTACTAAAGCTTTTTACAGGTCTGACATGGTCATGAGGCTGGCATTGCCACCTGCAGCTGCGGTATTGATACTGATTGCACGTTCAATCACGAAACGCTCCACTGGAATATCATAATTTCCAGAGCTTAAATGCGTGATACCTACAATTGATCCTTGTCGTCTTGCAATACGTTGCTGCAAATCCATCAATGCAGATGTATCGCCATGATGCAGTACAGCCTCAAAATCACCTGATTCAATATCCTTGATGACTTTAATGGCTTTCACCACACTCGAGGGCATACTTTGCAGATACTTGAGTATAAAAGTATTGTCTGCCAGTACAGCCGGGCGGCTACCGACCGATAAAATTGCCAAGATTTGCTGAATCTGATCTACATCATTGTCTGCTAGAGAGAGCACACTCTCACGCGGCAAGATCATGTACTGATTCTCTTCACCCGTTGGACCTTGCAGGCTAAAGCTATGTCCCGTTGCAATCTGAGCTGGAGCATTCAACGAAATGCTTGAGAAAGTCTTGTTTACCCAAGTCTTAAAGTCCTGTATTACTGGATTTCCAAATGGTGCCTGAGCAGACTGCATTGCATAAGGCTGAGCCAGTTTCTTCTCAGACACCTGATGCATTAAACGGTAGATATAAAGTGGACCCCCGGCTTTAGGACCAGTTCCAGACAGACCTTCACCACCGAAGGGTTGTACACCCACCACAGCACCGACAATATTGCGGTTGATATACAAGTTCCCGACATGCGCTTTTGAAATCACGGTTTGCATGGTTTCATCGATTCGGGTATGTAGTCCCATGGTCAGGCCATAACCTTTGCTGTTGATCTGATCCAGAAGTTGTGGCAGCTCACCGGCTTTATAGCTAATCAGATGCAGCACTGGACCAAAGACTTCACGCTCAAGATCATTTAAATTCGGCAGTTCAATTAAGGTCGGTTGAATAAACGTCCCTTGAGCCAGATCAGCAGCATCTTGATTAAACATCAGCTGATGAACTTCATGACCTTTACTGCGCATCTGATCAATATGCTTCTGGATATTCTGCTGTGCTTCGGCATCAATCACTGGGCCAATATCGGTTTTGAGTAGGACTGGATTACCGACTCGCAATTGCTGCATGGCACCTTTCAACATATTACGCACGGTGTCCAGATTATCTTTCTGTACACAGAGCACACGCAGGGCAGAACAGCGCTGACCGGCACTATCAAAGGCTGAGTTAACTACATCCAGCACAACCTGTTCGGTGAGCGCTGATGAATCTACGATCATGGCATTCTGGCCACCAGTTTCGGCAATCAGCGTCACGCTTTCGCCAAACTGATTCAGTCGTTCTGCAACGGTCTTCTGTAGAATCTTCGCTACTTCGGTAGAACCGGTAAACATGATGCCTTGGATACGGGAATCTTGGCTGAGTTGAGCGCCAATGGTTTCACCACGACCCGGCAAGAGTTGCAAGACATCCTGAGGAATACCAGCTTCCCAGAGTATCTGCACAGCTTGAGCGGCAATCAATGGAGTCTGTTCAGCCGACTTGGCAATCACGGTATTACCAGCAACCAATGCCGCCGAAATCTGTCCGGTAAAGATCGCTAACGGGAAGTTCCAAGGACTAATGCAGAGTACAGTTCCTAAAGGCTGAATATGTACATCATTAGACAGGTCCAGCATCTGGCCAGCATAGTAGCGTAGGAAGTCAATTGCTTCACGGACTTCCGCAATCGCATTGGCATAAGTTTTACCGGCTTCACGAGACAGTAGAACCATCAGTGGCAGCAAACGTTGCTGCATCAGGTCAGCGGCCTTATTGAGACAGGCTGCACGTTCATCCTTCGGCAAGTTGCTCCAGAAATGTTGAGCATTCACTGCCTGAGTCAGGGCAATTTCTGTCTGTTCAGTGGTGGCTTCATATACGGTGCCGACCACATCTTGATGCTGGGCAGGGTTGATAATCTGTACAGGATGACTACTATTAATTTCTGAGAAAGCAGTACCCATTGCAGCAGCCTGGAATTGGCTATTCGCCAAGTCAGTTGCAACTTCATTTAAGGCTTGCAGGTCTGCGTCATTGGCCAGATCCAAACCAGACGAATTTGATCGTAAAGTACCATATAAATCTTTTGGATAAGGGATTTGCGGATGTTTAGCACCTAAGGCATTTTCCTGTTGAGCTGCTTTTAAAATGGTTTGACGCGGATTCTCAATCAGGTCTTCGACTTTTAAATTCTTGTCGGCAATGCGATTGACGAAAGAGGTATTCGCGCCATTTTCCAGTAGTCGACGCACCAGATAGGCCAGTAGGGTTTCATGGTTGCCGACTGGGGCATAGATCCGGCATGGAACACCGAGTTTTCCAGCAGCTTTGTCACCCACCACATTTTCGTATAGTGGTTCACCCATGCCATGCAGACACTGGAATTCATATTGACCAGCATAATAACGTTCTGGATTAGCGAGCTGATAAATCGTGGCAACAGTCTGCGCATTATGTGTCGCAAATTGCGGGTAAATATAGTCCGGCTCTGCCAGTAGTTTACGTGCGCAGGCAATATAGGATAGGTCAGTATGTACTTTACGGGTAAACACCGGATAATCAGACATACCTTCGATCTGGGCTTTCTTGATCTCGCTATCCCAATACGCACCTTTCACCAGACGAATCATCAGGCGTTTCTGGCTGCGTTTAGCCAGATCAATGATGTAATCCACGACATAGAAGCAGCGTTTCTGGTAGGCCTGAATCACAAAACCAATGCCTTTCCAGTTATTGAGTTCAGGTTCAAAACAAAGACGTTCTAAAAGCTCTAAGGAAATTTCCAGACGCTCAGTTTCTTCGGCATCAATATTCAGGCCGATATTATAGTTTTTCGCCAGAACTGCCAGATTCAGAACTTTGCTATACAGTTCATCATTGACGCGGTCCATTTGCGAGCGCTGATAACGTGGATGCAGTGCAGACAGTTTGATGGAAATACCGGGACCGTTATAAACATCCTTATCTGTTGATGCCTTGCCGATAGCATGAATGGCGTCTTGATAGTCCTGATAATAACGCTCCGCATCTGGATCGGTCAGCGCTGCTTCACCAAGCATGTCATAAGAATATTGGAAACCTTTATCTTCTAGTCGTTCTGCATTTTTCAGGGCTTCATCAATGGTTTCGCCAGTGACAAACTGCTCACCCATCATGCGCATTGCGACGTCCACCGCTTTACGGATGATGCCACGGCCACTACGTGCTAAAAGACCGGTTAATAAACTCGACAAGCTTTTCTGCTGTGGTGTTTCCATCAGTTTGCCGGTCAGCATCAAACCCCAGGCTGCAGCATTCACGAACATCAGTTGGCTTTGGCCGAGATGTTCTTTCCAGTTGCCCTGATTGATCTTGTCGCGGATCAGCAGGTCACGGGTTGCTGTATCTGGAATACGCAGTAAGGCTTCTGCCAGACACATCAAGGCAATTCCTTCCTGAGAAGAGAGCGAAAATTCCTGAAGCAATCCTTGTACGATACCGGCTTTACCACCAGAGCCTTTACGCTCGCGTAGGGAATGTGCCAGATCAAACGCTAGGCGCTGAATTTTATCCGTCAGTTCAGAAGAAATTTCACTATGTTCCAGCAGCGTTTCCACGCACTCGGACTCGGCGCGTCGCCATGCGGTATTGATGCGCTGCTCGTATTGGTTTTTATCCTTAAATTCAGCAATGTAATTCGATTGCTTCACTGCATTCGAGTGCGAATTCGGGCGTAATGTGGTGGACATAGTGACTTCCTGTACTGCGTCAATCGGTTCTTTGAGTTGAATGAGTTTTAATCTATAATCCCAAAATAATTGACGAATATCTCACTATAGTTTGTATCATTTTTAGAGAATAATTCTAATGAATAGCCCTTATTTAAGCCTTGACCGAATAGATATTCGTATCCTTGATTTGCTGCAGTCTGAATCGAAAATTTCCAATATTAAACTGGCGGAAATGGTGAATCTTTCACCAACTGCGGTGCTTGCTCGTGTACAGAAACTGACCAAGGAAGGATTTATTCTCGGTTATGAAGCGCGACTCAATCCAATCATGCTGAATAACGGTTTTGTGGTCTTTGTCGAAATTTTGCTGGATAAAACCACACCGAATGTACTGGAAGAATTTTCCGAAGCCGTGCAGCATATTCCGGATATTGTGGAATGTCATATGATTAGTGGAGGCTTTGATTTTGTTGTGAAAATTCGCTGTGCCAATATGGATGAATTCCGAAAAATCTCCGGTGATATTTTGTGGCAATTACCGGGGGTAAAGGAAACCCGTAGTTATCCGGTCATGGAAGTGATCAAGGAAACCCAGCAGATCAAGCTGAAAATGCCGGCTAAAGCCAAGGTATAAATTCAGACAAAACAAAAGGGACATAAAGTCCCTTTTTAATTTGAAATAGAAAGATTATTTATTCATTTCAGCCATTTCTTTCTGATATTCGGCTTTTGCCAGTTCAAAACGATTGACGACATCGTGGTTTGGCGCTTTATCCAATAGACTCACAATCACAATACTTAGCGCTGCCAGAATAAAACCTGGAATAATCTCATATAGACCGGTATCACCCATATAATTTTTCCAGGCAATTACGGTTACAGCACCGACAACCATTCCGACAATCGCGCCGTTGAGGGTCATGCGTTTCCAGAACAATGAGAAAATGATCAGTGGACCAAAGGCAGCACCAAAGCCAGCCCAGGCATAAGCCACCAGACCTAGAACTTTACTGTTTGGATTGATGGCCAAGGAGATTGCAATCAAGGCAATCACAATCACCATGCCACGACCCACCCAGATCAGTTCTTTTTGTGAAGCATTTTTACGTAGGAAACCCTTATATAAATCTTCAGTCAGGGTAGTCGAGCAGACCAGTAACTGGCAGCTCAATGTACTCATAATCGCAGCCAGAATTGCCGCTAATATGATGCCTGCAATCCAAGGGTTAAACAGGATTTTGGTCAATTCCATAAACACGGTTTCAGGATTCTGGTTGACGATTGCAGCAGCAGGAAGGTCAGGATTTGCTGCAAAATAAGCAATCCCGATATAGCCCGCCGACATTGCACCCACCAGACATACAATCATCCAGGTCATGCCGATCCGGCGTGCAGTAGGAATAGTTTTGACCGAATCTGCCGCCATAAAGCGCACCAGAATATGTGGCTGACCAAAATAGCCTAAGCCCCAAGCCAAGCTAGAAATAATTGCGACAAAACTTAGGCCTTCCAGCATATTGGAGGCATGTGGACGGGCAGTTTCCAGTAGGGTGCCCACCTGTTGAGCGTTATCACCCAATGCCAGATAGGTAATGATGGGTGTAATAAGCAACGCAAAGATCATTAAGCCAGCCTGAAAGGTATCGGTCCAACTGATTGCCAGGAAGCCGCCAATACACACATACAGAATCGTGGCCACTGCACCGAGCCAAAGTGCTGTCGTGTAATCCCAGCCAAACAGGCTTTCGAACAGACGCGCACCTGCGACCATGCCGGAAGCACAGTAAATTGCAAAGAATACCAGAATCACAATGGCTGATAGTAAGCGTAAGATTCGTTTCTTATCCGCAAAACGGCTGGTGAAATAATCAGGCAGGGTCAGAGCATTGTTCTGAAATTCAGTATGGGCACGCAGACGGCCAGCTACCAGTAACCAGTTCAGCCAGGCGCCAATAATCAGGCCAATCGCAATCCAGACTTCTGACAGACCGGAAAAATAGATGGCTCCGGGTAAGCCCATCAGCAGCCAGCCACTCATGTCGGATGCACCTGCGGAAAGCGCAGTCACGACACTGCCCAGACTTCGCCCACCCAGAATATATTCATCAAAATTGGATGTCGCACGATAGGCATATAAACCGATCCCAATCATGGCGACGATATAAAACATAAAAGTAATCAGTGTCGGGTTAAGCGAGCTCATAGGCAAAGTATCCTTAAATTTTAAACATCATCATCCGGGATGATTTTTGAACTGCATTCACAGGGCAGTGATTCAAACATGGTTTAAAAATTACACTCTGTAACAGTTGATCAGATTTTATGTATATTTTGTGTAAATTAAGAATTTTCTTATAAAAATGAAGAATTAGGAAAGGGTTGTAAAATGCAAACTTACACATGGTTTTGAAGAAAAATAAATAATTTTAATAAACAGTTAAATTCATTGAATTTTTGTATTTTAATTACACAATTTTACAAAAATAACAACAATCTCGAATTAGACATATTTTGTTTCAAATCCTGCTTAAATCACTTCTATTTGTTTTTACACCCTCTCTTCATAGTGGAGTAACGCCATTCTGAATGGTGCATCATCGCTAAGAGTAATATGACATGGACAATATGTTGCAAATAGAATCAAGCCGAATTGAACAGGATTTATTGGGTAAGAAGCAGATTCCCCAGCACAGCTATTATGGTATTCATACTTTGCGTGCGATTGAGAATTTTCAGATTTCAGGTCTGGCAGTAGGCCAGCAAGCACACTTCATTCGCGCATTGGCACAAGTTAAAAAAGCAGCAGCACAAACGAATTTATATTTTCAGAAAATATCAGAACAACAAAGTACTGCTATTCAACAAGCCTGTGATGAATTGATTCATCAACCTCAAGATTGGCAGGAAGCATTTCCGCTTGATCCTTATCAGGGTGGAGCCGGTACTTCTATTAATATGAATGCGAATGAGGTCATTGCAAATCGGGCGCTAGAATTGCTCGGGCATCGTAAAGGCGATTACCATATCTTGCATCCAAATGATCATGTGAATACTTCGCAATCGACTAATGATGTTTATCCCACGGCACTACGTCTAGCGACTTATACACGTCTGGATGAACTACTTCATGTACAAAAATCGTTGATTGATACTTTATATAGCAAGGCATCAGAGTTTCAATATGTGATCAAGATGGGGCGTACCCAGTTACAGGATGCAGTCCCAATGACTCTGGAACAGGAATTCCGTGCTTTCGCAACCTTATTAAAAGAAGACCTGAAGCTGATTGAGCAAATGCGTCAGTTATTGCTGGAAGTGAATCTGGGTGCGACCGCCATTGGAACCGGCGTGAATACTCCAGATGGTTATGCCAAACATGCAGTACAAACTTTAACGAAAATTACTGGCCTACCTTTAAAAGGCGCGGAAGATTATGTCGAAGCGACCAGCGATTGTGGCGTGTTTATTATTCTGTCCAGTAGTCTGAAACGTCTGGCTGTTAAGTTGTCCAAAATCTGTAATGACTTGCGTCTTTTAAGTTCTGGCCCGCGTACCGGTCTAGCGGAAATCCGTTTGCCAGAATTACAGGCGGGTTCTTCTATCATGCCAGCTAAGGTCAATCCGGTTATTCCAGAAGTAGTGAATCAGATTGCGTTTCGTGTGATTGGTAATGACCTGACTGTGACAATGGCAGCAGAAGCAGGGCAATTACAGCTTAATGTTATGGAGCCGGTCATTGCAGTATCCTTAAATGAATCCATCCAATTATTAACTCAAGGTATGCAGACCCTACAACAAAAATGTATCGCTGGAATTCAGGCCAACGAACAGAACTGTTTAAATGCAGTGATGCGTAGTATCGGGATTATCACCTTACTGGAGCCACTTTTGGGTCATGCCACTTGTGATGAAATTGGCAAGCAATGTATTCGTGAAAATAAAACTGTACCCGAAGTGGTGTTGGAGCTGGGTTTGTTGAGTGAAATTCAGCTGGATGAAATCTTTGCCTTTGAAAATCTGGTTTCAGAAGTCCCAATGATGAACCAATGGGAACAGGTATCCTGAAAGTTTAAGGATGAGTCCAATATAGACTCGTACTGATTTTAACCATTTGCCTCAAATCCCGTCTGTGGGTTTGGGGTATTTTCATCTAGACTATATCGATGACACAATGAATTGAGTGCATAGCATGTTTGATAAAATCAGCAACTTATTTAAATCAAATAAACCTGATCCGGCTCAGATTTTTCTGGAAGAGAATCATATCCAATATGTAGAAGGGATCGGCTATATTGTGGATGGGATTAATTTAAATGAGGAGCTGGGCGAGCGGCTGGAATATTTGTCTAACCGACGCATGAAAACTTTTGATGATTTAAAAGCGCTATATTCAACTGCAATGATCATTAATGAAAAAATTGATCTGGAAATTGCCAATCAGCGTTTTAATGCAAGATTAGGAAATACTGAAGAAAACCTGCTGCAATTCAAAGCAATTGTGAAAAAGTTGAATGACTATTATCGTAACTTTTTACGTGATAAAAAATAACTGAATCATAGGCTGATTTTATCCTATGCAGTCAATCTGTAACGACTGCATAAAAATAACGAAATAGCACCAGATCATCGTGATAGTATAAGCTTCATGTTGTTTAGACTTTAAAGCTATATACATGTTCCAACAAGAAATTTCCCAACTTAATTTAACAAAGTTCAAGGCAGGCGAGAAACGCTGGTTAGGCAATCTGCAAGGCTCGTCTACTGCATTATTGCTGAAAGAAATTATCAAGCAGCAACAATCGCGTCTATTTGTTATTGTTGCGCGTAATAACCAGCATTTGGGTCAACTGGAAAGTGAACTGGAATTTTATGGGATTAAACCGACCATATTTCCAGACTGGGAAATTTTGCCTTACGACCGTCTGTCACCGCATCAGGATATCGTTTCTGAACGTCTGGCAATTTTATCTAATATGCCCCAAGGTGGCGTATTGTTGCTGGCAGCTTCTACATTGGCACAGCGTGTTGCACCTACTTCATGGGTGCTGGGTGAACACTTCGATATTCGAGTCGGGCAAAAGCTGGATCTGGAACAGCAAAAGAAAAAACTGATTCAGGCTGGTTATCATCTGGTCGACACCGTTTATGACCATGGTGAATTTGCAGTTCGCGGTAGCATTATCGATATATATGCTTCAGGTCAGGATGCACCAATCCGGATTGACCTGTTCGATGATGAAATTGAAACCCTGAAATTTTTTGATCCGGAAACGCAACGTACTACGCAAACTCTAGAACAATTTACGGTATTACCTGCACAAGAATTTCCACTGAAGGAGGGTCGTGCTACTTTCCGTGACCGTTATGCAGAATTTTTCCCCACAGCTAATCCAAAGAAAAATCCAATTTATCAGGATGTAATGGATGGCATTGCTTCACCGGGAATTGAGTTCTACCTGCCTTTATTCTTTAGTCATGAAGCGATGCAAGGGCAAAGTACCTTAATTTCATACTTACCAAAGAATGGCATTGTCATTACAGATAAGGCGTTGGAGCAGAGTTTAGAACAGTTCTGGCAGGACGTAACTCGCCGTTATGAAGATCGCCGCCATAATATTGATCAGCCGATTCTGCCGCCTGAAGCACTGTTCTGTCCGACCAATCAGCTTTTAGAACAGCTAAATCAGTTTAGTCGCATCATTGCGGCACAAGAAGCTTTTGATGAGAAAGCCGGCGTGATTAATCTGGATACCCAGTTACCACCACGCTTGCCTGTTGATCCAAAACGTGAAAAGCCCTTTACCGAAGTCAAAAAATATATTGATGCGGCCGATCATCCGGTTTTACTGGTTGCTGAAAGTGCCGGTCGTCGTGAAACCTTAAAAGATGCGCTGCGCCCAAGTCTGGGCGATATTCCGACCGTAGAAAACTTTGATGCTTTTGTCGATTCTCTGCATGCGATTGCGATTACCAGTGCACCATTGGAACGTGGTCTGGTTCTGACAAATCGGATCAGTGTGATCTCGGAAAATCAGCTTTACGAACATCGTGTGGTCCAACGTCGTCGCAAGCGTCAGCAGGAAGTATCAGAAGAATTCCTGATCCGCAGTCTGACCGAGCTAAGCATTGGTGCACCAGTGGTACACATTGATTATGGTGTAGGACGTTATGCAGGCTTAATTACTTTAAGTATCGATGATCAGGACCATGAATTTCTGCAACTGGATTATGCTGAAGGCGCTAAAGTCTATGTGCCGGTGACTAACCTGCATCTGATCAGCCGCTATAGTGGTGGCGATCCAGATCTGGCACCTTTACATAAACTGGGTACAGATGCTTGGAATAAAGCCAAGCGTAAAGCTTTGGAACAGATTCATGATGTCGCAGCCGAGTTATTACATATTCAGGCACGTCGTTCATCTAAGCCGGGGATCAGTTTTGAGGTTGATCAAAGTCTGTATATGCAGTTTGCTAGCGGCTTTGCTTATGAAGAAACACCGGATCAGGCCAATGCGATTGAAGCCACACTATATGATATGCAACTGGCAAAACCAATGGACCGTCTGGTCTGTGGTGATGTCGGTTTTGGTAAAACTGAAGTCGCCATGCGGGCAGCCTTTGTCGCAGTTCAAAATAACCGTCAGGTTGCGGTATTAGTGCCTACCACTTTGCTGGCACAACAGCATTATGAATCTTTTAAAGACCGTTTTGCGGACTGGCCAGTTCGGATTGAGGTGCTTTCCCGTTTCGGTTCATCTAAAGCGCATACCAAAACGATTGAGGATTTAGCGGATGGCAAAGTCGATATTGTCATCGGCACCCATAAGCTTTTACAGGAAAATGTCCAGTTCCATAATCTGGGACTGATGATTGTCGATGAAGAACATCGTTTCGGGGTACGTGATAAAGAACGTATTAAGGCCCTGCGTGCCGATGTGGATATGCTGACCCTAACTGCAACGCCAATTCCACGTACCTTAAATATGGCCTTTAGCGGAATGCGTGATCTGTCCATTATTGCAACACCACCAGCACGCCGTCTGGCTGTAAAAACTTTTGTGCAGGAACATACCAGCGACACTATTCGAGAGGCGATTCTGCGTGAATTACTGCGTGGTGGTCAGGTCTATTTCCTGCATAATGAAGTGGATACCATTGAACGTGCTGCAGAAAATATCCGAAATCTGGTGCCTGAAGCACGTGTCATTGTGGCACATGGTCAGATGCGTGAACGTGAGCTGGAGCAGGTAATGCAACAGTTCTACCACAAGGAATACAATGTCCTGGTGTGCTCGACCATTATTGAGACCGGGATTGATGTGCCGAATGCCAATACCATTATTATTGAGCGGGCAGATAAGCTTGGTCTTGCACAGTTACACCAGTTGCGGGGGCGTGTTGGTCGTTCTCATCACCAGGCTTATGCTTATCTCTTGGTTCCATCGATCAAAGGCTTAAAAGGCGATGCAGAAAAACGTCTGGAAGCGATTCAACGTGCCTCGACTTTGGGTGCAGGCTTTATGCTGGCCACCGAAGATCTGGAAATTCGCGGTGCAGGTGAACTTTTAGGCGAGCAGCAAAGTGGTTCGATGCAGGCGATCGGTTATAGCCTGTATATGGAAATGCTAGAAAAAGCGACTAAAGCCATTCAAAAAGGTAAAACGCCGAATTATGATGCGCCACTGTCTTTAACTGCAGAAATCAACCTGCATATGCCAGCCTTGATTCCGGACGATTATCTGGGTGATGTACATCAGCGCTTGCTGTTCTATAAACGCATCAGTAATACCGATACTCAGGAAAAACTCGATAATATCCGTATGGAACTGATTGACCGTTTTGGCATTCCGCCGCAACCGGTGAAACAGTTATTTGCTGTGCATCAGCTACGTCTTAAAGCCGAGCTATTGGGCATCACCAAAATTGACATTGGTGGGCAGGGCGGCCATATCGAATTTGCACCAGATACGCCAGTTCAGGCCATGAGTATTATCCAGATGATGCAGAAACATCCGACCTATTTCAGGATGGAAGGCGGCCAGCGATTAAAAGTGATGGTAATGCTGGAAGACTATCAGAAACGAATCCAGTTCATCAGTGATTTACTGGATAGCCTATTAAAAGAGCTAAATTAATAGTTTTAGATTTTATAGAATATGAATATTCACGCTATATTTCATTTTTATAAATATAGTGTGAATATCAGCTTGTTTTCATATGAAATTATTTAAGCTAATAGTTTGCCGTTTTGTCCTTCACAATTCATACAAAATTGCCCTAAAGCACCCGCTTACAATACTCAGCCGCAATTGTATATGGTAGTATTAGCCATCATTCTAATTTTGCATCATTTATAAAGATATGTTTAGTTTGCATCCACAACTTGCTCAAGATACGTTTTTTGTAGGCGACTTTCCTTTATCAACATGTCGTTTGATGAATGATATGCAATTTCCGTGGTTGATTCTGGTTCCGCGTGTACCAGGCGTTACCGAATTATATGAATTGAGCCAAGCTGACCAAGAGCAGTTTTTACGTGAATCAAGCTGGTTATCTAGCCAGTTAGCGCGTGTATTCCGTGCCGACAAAATGAATGTCGCAGCTTTGGGCAATATGGTGCCGCAACTGCATTTTCATCATGTGGTTCGTTATCAAAATGATGTGGCATGGCCTAAGCCGGTATGGGGCACTCCAGCAGTTCCTTATAGCAGTGAAGTATTGGCACATATGCGTCAAACCTTGATGCTGGCTTTACGCGGTCAAGGGGATATGCCATTTGACTGGCGTATGGACTAAGCGTTGACATACATTTTATGGTCCATTCAGGATTTTGGACTTTAAGAGAGTAATTGAGTGCAATTAGACGACTGGATTCATCAGGAACCAAAACAGTTTGAATATTTCCATCGGATGATGGGATATATCATGCTGTCTCTGGTTCTGATCGTCTATCACTACACGGAACCGGACACCAATTACCAGATTTTTGTTCCGTTATTTCTGGCACTGGTTTTGGTGATCACACCGAAATTATCCCGGTGGATGATTTATAAATACGACTATAATTTAAAACGTAATTTCTTCTTTGTTCTAGATGTGATTATCGTATCGGTTGTACTTGCAGCTGTGCATCTGGATCTGGTGTTGTCTCTACTGGCAGTGGTCACATTGCTATATACCGCCATTAATAACAAGATTTCGTTCATGATGGTGTCACTGGCTGGCCTGATTGGCACCATGATCTTTTATCTGTCTACCATTGGCATTTTTGGGTTTACCAGCTATTTCAGTCCCACCAGTACCGAACTCACCGTACTAGGTTTCATCTGTTTGATTACTTATTTTGGTGTCGGAAATTTCTATCAAAGCGGTCGTATGCAATATATGACCCAAAAGAAAAATCATTATTTTGACCAGATGAACCGTTATATGGAATTTGCTAACCAGCTCAGCCGTTATGCGCCAGTGCAGTTATGGCAATCCATCATGAAAGGCGAGTCTGAAGCTAAGATCGAATACAAACGTAAAAAACTCACGATTTTCTTTTCGGATATTCAGGGATTTACAGAGCTTTCTGAAACTCTGATTCCGGATGACTTAGCTTTCCTGTTGAATGACTACTTAAGCCATATGACTGAAATCGCCAAGAAATATGAAGCAACGGTCGATAAGTTCATGGGGGATGCCATCCTGATCTTCTTTGGCGATCCGCACTCTGATGGTGTAGAGCAGGATGCTAAAAATTGTCTGGAAATGGCGATTTCAATGCGTCAGCAAATGAAATTACTACGCGAACGCTGGATTAAAATGGGTTATCCGCCATTACATATCCGTATGGGGATTTCAACCGGTTATTGTCACGTGGGGAACTATGGTGCCAATCACCGTATGGCCTATACCATTGTTGGTCGTGATGCTAATTTGGCTGCACGCTTACAAAGTGCTGCGGAAGTTGATGAAATCCTGATTTCTGAAGATACCCATAACCTGATCAAAAATGACTATCTATGTGCACCTAAAAAGCCAATTTTCCTGAAAGGGATTAAGGCACCGGTTCGCACTTGGCAAGTGATGGAAAAATATGCCTTCCAGAAAGTTGAATATCAGCGCTGGTTTGATTATGAATATAAAGGTTTCCATTTACTGTTAAATCTGGATGAAGTGCAAAACTATGATTATCCAGAGTTGCTGCATGTGCTGGAGAAAATGATTAAACGCATTCAAACCCAACAGCAACTGACCAACTCTCAAGGAATTGTGAAATTAAAACTTGAAGATGAAGTCATTGAACCTTTGTCTGCTGAAGAAGCATTTCGAGCAGCTGAACGATCAAAAGTCATCTAATTTTTATGATTCAAATAAATGATAAAGACCATAAAAAAAACCACGCCTAAGCGTGGTTTTTTGATTGCAGAATCTTAGTGATTTTCTGAAGCATGGTTGATGGTATATTTTGGAATTTCAACTTCCAGATCTTCATCCACAATCTTCACTTGGCAAGACAGACGAGAGTCGGGTTCTAATCCCCAAGCACGATCGAGCAAGTCAGCTTCGACATCATTCATTTCTTCAAGACTGTCAAAACCGTGACGGACAATTACGTGGCAAGTGGTACATGCACATGACATATCACACGCATGTTCAATCTTGATTCCGTTTTTTAGCATGCTTTCACATAGATTGGCATCTTGTTCAACTTCAAACTCAGCGCCTTCAGGGCAAATTTGCGCATGTGGAAGAACTTTAATACGTGGCATAGTCTTTACCTTAAATTAGTTTGAATTTGACCAATCGTCGAGTTTAGTACCTTTAAGGGCAGCATCAATATGTTGATTCATGCGCAGAGCAGCAAATGCATCACTATGTATTTTAAGCTGTTCTACTGCAGATTCAATGGCTTTGATATCTGTACCTTGTAGCTCGGACTCAAGTCGTGCTTGCGCAGCAGTCAGTTCTGCCAATTGCTTTTCATTCATCAATTGAGCATCTACTTTCAGTGCCTGAACCAGTGCTTCAAGTTCACGTTGTGCTTCCACCTTGGTTTCCTGTAGATGACGAAGATTTTTATCTTCTTCAGCAAACTGATAACCTTCTAACAGCAGACGTTCAGTATCTTCACTCGACAAGCCATAAGATGGTTTGATATCGATTTGTGCAGTCACACCTGAAGTCATTTCTTTGGCAGAAACGGTTAATAAGCCATCTGCATCCACTTGGAAAGTCACTTCAATGCGTGCCTGACCTGCGGTCATTGGAGGAATGCCATGCAGGACAAAACGGCCCAAGCTGCGGCAATGTTCTACCAGATCACGTTCACCTTGTACCACATGAATCAGCATAGCGGTTTGGCCATCCTGATACGTCGTAAATTCCTGGCGACGTGCGACTGGAATCGCGGTATTACGTGAAATCAGACGCTCAACCAGACCGCCCATGGTTTCCAGACCAAGAGAAAGTGGAGTCACATCTAATAATAATGATCCATCTTTGCTGTTACCAATGAGCTGATTCGCTGTAATTGAAGCACCAATCGCAACCACTTCATCCGGGTTAATGGTGCATAGAGGCTCTTGGTTAAACACATCACGTACTGCTTTTTGCACGGCGTACGAGCGGGTAGAACCACCTACAAGCACCACATTCTGAATATCATCAAGTTCCAGCTTGGCATCACGCATGACACGCTTACAAACGCTGATGGTTTTATCCAAAGCAACCTTGATGATTTCTTCAAAAGTCGGGCGATCTAAAGTCAGGCTTTGATCAAGCAGCTTTAATTCAACTGAGTCTGCATCAGATAATGCTTCTTTAGCTTTACGCGCAGCAGTAATGAAATGCGCATATTCAGCATCATCTAGGGTTTCGATATTAAGCTGTTTTTTAGCCCATTTTAAAATCAGACGATCCAGATCGTCACCACCTAGAGCAGTATGGCCACCAGTCGCTAATACTTCGAACACACCTTGAGAGAAACGCAGAATGGATACGTCAAAGGTACCGCCGCCCAAGTCATAAATCACATAGTTGCGATCTGTGCTCAAGTTGGTTTCCTGATCCAATCCATAAGCCACCGCAGCAGCTGTTGGTTCATTCAATAAACGCAGAACGTTTAAACCGGCCAGTTGCGCGGCATCACGTGTTGCCTGGCGTTGTGCTTCATCAAAGTATGCAGGAACCGTAATCACGGCACCATTAATCTCATTTTTTAAGCTGGCTTCAGCACGTTCTTTAAGCTGCTTTAAAATTTCCGCAGAAATCTCAACTGGCGTTTTACGTCCTTGCGCAGTTTCAAATGCCGGCATTTCATTCGCTTCGCCCACCAAGGCATAAGGATGCTGGAATTTAATATCTGCTTGGGAGCGACCCATAAAACGTTTTACGGATACAATCGTATTTTTAGGATCGGTGGTAATAAAAGGTTTGGCATCATCGCCATATTCAGTGCTTTGTGCTGCATAATGAACGATAGAAGGAAGTAACACACGACCTTGTTCATCTTTGAGTACTTTGGCTTGACCTGAAAGAACCGTGGCAACCAAAGAGTGGGTGGTGCCTAAATCGATACCAATCGCAATGCGGTGTTCATGTGGTGCACTTGATTGACCTGGTTCTGCAATCTGCAAGAGAGCCATAGTGTTACATCCTTTGCACGTTAAAATTAAATAGAAAAATTAAAATTCATCATCAAGATCAAAGCTGTCATCATCTAGGAAACGGTCTTCCGCTTTGTCGATGTCCGCCATGACTTTAACAAAGAAACGCAGTTTACGCACGGTATCGCGAGCTTCGCCCCAGTCTTCATCTTCATAGTCGATTTTGAACTCACGAACTAGACCATCAATCCATTGCTGAACTTCAACTTTCAGAGAAGAAAGATCTTCAGCCGATGAGGCTTCATCTAATTGCTCGCGAATTTCCAGCGCATCCTGAAGAAATTCAAAATCGCTAATAGACTGATCCAGATGATAGTCCTGTTTTTTTAAAGACAGTAAATAAGCTGCACGGCTATCAACCGCTGACAAAGCCTTGAATGCCTGATTGATCTCGCTTGATTTAATCAAAGCCTGATCTTTATCTTCAGCTTTATCGGGGTGATATTGTTGCTGCAACTTTAAAAACTCTGCTTTTAAAGTGGCTAAATCAATATCGAGTGCTACAGGAAGATTGAACAACTCAAAATGATTCATGGGAGATAGAGTCCGCGATTAATATGCAAAAATGATTAAGCTTGATGACAATTAAAATAACTGCCTAAATGCAATTAAAACAGTGTATTTCACACTGTTTTAATGCTGAAAAAAGAGAATTATTGCTGCAATCAGACAGTGAATGACTCACCACAACCACATTCGCCTTTTTTATTTGGATTGTTAAATTCGAAGCCTTCGTTCAAGCCGTTTTTTACGTAGTCCATTTCTAGACCTTCGAGATAAACCAGACTTTTTGGATCTACGAAAACTTTAACACCAAACTGTTCAAAGACCTGGTCATGAGTATCGACTTCGTCGACAAACTCAAGAACATAAGCAAGACCAGAACAGCCTGAAGTTTTCACACCAACACGAATGCCTTCACCCTTACCGCGACTTTTGAGGTAATTGCTGATATGAGTTGCTGCATTTTCAGTTAAGTGGATCATGAAAACTCCGTGAATCTTTCTTCAAAAAACGAATGATTAAGCTTTAGACTTCTTGTTGCGGTAGTCTTCAACAGCCGCTTTAATTGCATCTTCAGCCAGTACAGAGCAGTGTACTTTTACTGGTGGAAGAGCCAATTCATTTGCGATATCAATGTTTTTGATCGCTTGTGCTTGGTCTAAGGTTTTACCTTTTAACCATTCAGTCACTAATGAACTTGATGCAATTGCAGAACCGCAACCATAAGTTTTAAAACGTGCTTCTTCAATCACGCCTTCATCATTTACTTGGATCTGTAAACGCATTACGTCACCACAAGCAGGTGCACCGACCATACCAGTACCAACGTTTTCTGCATTTTTGTCTAAAACACCAACGTTACGTGGGTTTTCGTAATGATCAATTACTTTTTCGCTATAAGCCATGTTGCTTCTCCAAAACTCGGGGTCAGCCTTAATATAAATATGGGGATTAAAAATTTTTTATCAATGAGATAGCGGTATAAATACAGCTATCTCAGAGTCAAAAATTAGTGCTCAGCCCATTCAACTGTAGAAAGGTCGATACCTTCTTTGTACATATCCCAAAGCGGAGAAAGTTCACGTAATTTCTCAACAGCAGCTTTAGTGATATTTAAAACGTGATCGATATCTTCTTCAGTGGTGTACTTACCAAAGCTGAAGCGGATCGAACTGTGTGCAAGTTCATCAGAAAGACCTAATGCACGAAGTACATAAGATGGTTCAAGTGTTGCAGATGTACATGCTGAACCTGAAGATACGGCTGCATCTTTCAGTGCCATCATCAATGATTCACCTTCAACAAAGTTGAAACTTACGTTTAAGTAGTTTGCAACGTTTTGAGTTGGGTGACCGTTCAAGAATACCTGTTCAAGATCTTGTAAGCCATTCCAAAGCTTGTCACGAAGTACACGTAAACGAGCTTGTTCAGACTGTAAATTTTTGCCTGCAAGTTCAAATGCTTCACCCATACCAACGATCTGGTGAGTTGCAAGAGTACCTGAACGCATACCACGTTCATGACCGCCACCATGCATTTGTGCTTTTAGACGTACACGTGGTGAACGACGTACGAACAGGGCACCAATACCTTTAGGACCATAGATTTTATGTGCAGAGAAGCTCATCAAATCGACTTTCAATTGAGAAAGATCGATTTCAACTTTACCCGCAGCCTGTGCAGCATCAACGTGGAAGAAAATCTTTTTCGCGCGGGTGATTTCACCAATCGCAGCAACATCAGTTATCGTACCGATTTCGTTGTTTACCATCATCAGGGAAACAAGAATGGTATCCGGACGAATCGCTGCTTCAACCATTTCTGGGGTAATTAAACCAGTTTTTGGTTGCGGCTCAAGATAAGTAATCTCAAAACCTTCAGACTCTAGCTCACGACAAGTATCCAAAATTGCTTTATGTTCAATTTTAGAAGTGATGAGGTGTTTGCCTTTAGATGCATAGAACTGAGCCACACCTTTCAATGCAAGGTTGTCAGATTCAGTTGCACCTGAAGTCCATACGATTTCACGCGGATCAGCTTTTACTAAATTCGCCACTTGTTCACGGGCGTATTCAACTTTTTCTTCCGCTTGCCAGCCATAAGCATGTGAACGAGATGCTGCATTACCGAAGGTGCCTTCGAAAGTTAAGCATTCCATCATACGTTCTGCAACTTGAGGATCTACCGGAGTTGTTGCTGCATAGTCAAGATAAATCGGACGTTTCATGTCAAATACCTGTAACCGATAAAAGGGCTGAATCAATGTTTGCTGAATTTTGGCGTAATGACACGGTTTGTACGTTGTCACGGGCTACAAGGTCAGCAAGGGTGATTTTTGCGAGATAATCGGCAATGTGGTGGGAGAGTTCTTGCCATAAATCATGAGTCAAGCACATCGCGCCATTTTGGCAGTTGCCTTTATGGTCACAGCGAGTCGCATCAACTGTTTCGTTTACAGCTTCAATAATTGCTAACACAGTAATTTCATCTGCGCTGCGTGCTAAATGATATCCACCATTGGCACCGCGAACACTCGAAACTAGACCATAACGTTTTAGTTTCGCAAATAACTGCTCGAGATAGGCAACAGAAATAGTTTGACGTGCTGCAATTTCAGCAAGCGTGATCGTTTGTTCAGATGGCTGCAAAGCTAAATCAAGTAGAGCAGTCACTGCGTAGCGACCGCGAGTGGTTAGGCGCATGATTCGATACACATGGTTAGACTAGATGTGTAGATTTTATGAATCCCGACTAAATTAGTCAAGTTATTTTTGTGAATGGCGAGCGTATTTAATTTTCTGAAAATGAAAGAATTACGCGCTGATCCAATTATACACTAATAACGCAATCAAAAGTACTGTGATTATACTAAAGACCATATTGATCCGCTTTTGACGGCGTTCCATACGTTTAATGCGGTTGCGATACTGTTTAACTTCAACTTGCAGGCTATTAATTTTAGAACGCTGATCTTCAATTTTCTTTAATAAAGGCGCAATACGTTTTCTTGATGAAACAATATCGGTCTCATCTGCCGGTGGTTCAGATAACCAGTGTTTCCAGTCGGACAATACTTTAGGTAAGGCAAATAAAGTCAGTAAATCACGGAACTCGTCTTTTAAAACCTGATTGCCATCAATACGCATCGCACGAATGCTTCTGCGATTGCCAAAGATAAAGATCTTAATCAGATCCATTAAAGTAGTGCGAACATCCAGATCAATAACTCTGCCTGGTGCTTTATAGTCAAATAACAGCCCGTCTTTGGTAAACTGAACATAGAAATCAAAATATGGAATATAACTATTGATTTTTATTGTAATATTCTCATCTACAAACTTCTTCGCCTGAAGAGCAACAACACGGTCATGTTTGAGAATGAACGTGAATATTGTTTCTAAAACGATTAAAGTCATCGTAAGCAACAAATGTGGTTGATTTTGACTTTGTTGCGATTCACTCATATATACAACCAATCCTTACCTGAAAATTAAAATGAAAAAGCATCCTGCTGAGTAAAAGATTTCAGGGTTAAATCAAATTAGACTTGAAATAAAGTGCTTTGTAGAACAGTTTAGCAAATCTATCAAGCCCTAAATTTGCTATTATGCGGTGATTTTGTAGATAATTTTATGATATTTGCATAGAAAATAAGCAGGAGTCGTGTACATGGATAAAACAAAAACGACACAAGATACAGATCAGGAATTGATTGAAAAACCAGTGAAGAGTAAGTCAAAGTCTGCTTCAGAGCGACGTTCAATGCTGGACTTTCGTAAATATACCAAGCAGATCTGGTTGGCTGGCCTTGGGGCATTTTCCCGGGCAGAGGAAGAAGGCAATAAACTGTTTGACTCGCTGGTCAAGGTCGGAGAAGAGCTAGAATCCAAAACAGTCGATATTGCAGATCAAACTGTGGAAAAAGTCTCCGAAAAAGCACGCGAATCTGTGACAGATACCAAAGATAAGGTTGAAAAACTGATCGACAACTCTGTTCATCATTCCTTGAATCGTATAGGATTAGTCACACTGAAGGATGTACAACATCTGGAGCGTTTAATTCTTCAGTTGCATGCCAAGGTTGATGAATTGACCTTGCAGCAAGAAAAAATACAGAAAGAATTATCGAAAAAAATACACACAAAATGATTTTCTTCATAATTCAATGTTTTTTTCGCATATATTTTGAAAAAAAAGAGGTTTATAAGTATTGCGTTTATACCTAAAGCATTGCTATAAAGGCGTTATGGTAGTTTAAACAAATTCTTGGACCTTAAATAAACGATATTAAGAGGACGTAGTTTTCATGAATAAATCAGAATTAATTGATGCAATTGCAGAGAAAGGGGGATTATCTAAGGCTGACGCAGGTAAAGCTTTAGATGCTACAATTGCTTCTGTTACTGAAGCTTTAAAAGCGGGTGATACAGTAACTCTAGTTGGTTTTGGTACTTTCGGCGTTAAAGAGCGTGCTGCACGTACTGGCCGTAATCCACAAACTGGTGCTACTCTTGAAATTAAAGCAAGCAAAGTACCTAGCTTCAAAGCAGGTAAAGGCTTAAAAGACGCTGTTGCTTAAGCTGCTTCAATCCTAAAACGCGCCTTCTTTGGCGCGTTTTTTATTGATAGATTTAATTGTTTTGATTAACACATTCATTCAATGGGTTTTTTCGGTTAAAATCCTCTGCAAATAAAATATTGGAATACTTATGGAATCTTTTCGTAAAGTTATTAAGGGTTGGTTGGGCAAGGTCTTGCTCGTTCTGTTTTTAACCCCTTTAGCGCTTGTAGGTATTGAAGGATATTTTAGCGGCGGGAATTCTGATGCAGCAAAATCAGTCAATGGAACTGATATCTCTAAACAAGAATTAGAGTCACTGACAAAATCATTCAAACAACAATACTTAAGTTATGCCAATGGTGATGAAACCTTATTAAATCAAAGCTTCATCGATCAAAAAGCGATGGATACCCTGGTTGCGCGTACCTTGCTTTTGCAACAGGCTGAAAAACTGGGGATTAGCCTGAGTGACCAGCAAATTGCACAGATGATTTCTCAGCAGCCTTCTTTCCAGGAGAATGGCAAATTTTCTAATGCTTTATATGAAAATTACCTGAAATCAATCGGCATGACTAACAATGCTTTAGTAGAAAGTTTACGTAAAGACCATGCACTGAAAATGCTGTCTTCTACTTTTATGGATTATCCATTGGTCAGTCCGGTTGAAATGCAGCAAATTGCAGATCTGCAAACTGAACAGCGTCATATTCATATCGCTAGCGTGAATCTGGACAGCTATAAAAAAGCAGTAAAAGTATCAGAAGCTGATATTGCAGCATATTATGAAAAGCACAAATCCCAATTCAAGCAACCGACTAGCGTTGATGTGGATTATGTGGTGATCAAGCCGAGCAATATTGATACTGCCAATGTAGCGGTTACTGATGCAGAATTGCAGGAAGCTTATAATAAATTTGTGGCTGACCAGAAGCAGAATGTAAAACCAGAGGTTAAACATATTCTGGTGACTGCAGATAGTCGTAGCGATGCTGAGGCCAAAAAATTGGCAAGCGAAATTGCAGCTAAAATCAAAGCTGGTAGTACTTTTGCACAAGCAGCAGCTCAATATTCTGAGGATCCTGAATCTAAGTCTAAAGGCGGTGCTATTGCTGTCTATGAAAAAGGCGTGTTCGGTACTACCTTTGATCAGACTGTTGCATCTTTAAAATCTGGTCAAGTTTCAGCGCCTGTTAAAACGGATTATGGCTACCATATTATTTCAGTCCAATTACCTGATGTAGCAGTTCCATCGTTTGAATCTCAAAAAGCACGTTTATCTGAAGAAGTATTGGCAGCGAAAAAATCTAATGCATTCTCTGATACGGTAAACAGTCTGAATGACATGGTCGTAAGTGCGGACTCGCTAGATGTTGTTGCTCAGGAAGTGAAGGGTGTTCAGGTTCAGAAAGCAAATAGTGTGACACTTGCGACACGTGATCCATTGCTAAGTGATGCGGCTGTCAAAGTTAAACTGTTTAATGATGACGTGAAAAATGGCGACCGTAATGCATCTTCAAGCATTCAGTTAGCCAATGGTGATGTGGCTTGGGTAAAAGTTCGCAATTATCATGCAGCGGGTGAGCAGACACTGGCAGAAGCTAAACCAGCAGTAAAAGCAAAACTGATTCAAGATAAAGCATTTGTTGCGGCTAAAGCTGAAGTTCAAACTGCATTGAATGAATTTAAAACCAAGCCTGCAGCATCAGTTGCGAAAGGTAAACTGGTATTCGAAGATGCAGGCATTTATACACGCGCAGAAGGTCTGCTTAAGCGTGATGTACAACGTGCAGCATTTAGCGTACCAGCGCCTAAAGCAGGTCACTGGTCAGTAACGACAGCAAATATGCCAAATGAATTGGTGGTTGTGGCAGTTTCTGAAGTGAAGAAAAATCCGATCGATGTTTTAAGTGCAGAGCAACGTAGTGAGCTGGTGAAATTGTATCAACAGCTTCGTGGTCAACAAGAATTTGATGATTATACGCGTTACTTAAAATCTCACGCAAAAATCAAATAAGATTCGCTTTTAAAAAACCAGCCTACGGGCTGGTTTTTTATTTTCTTAAGTAAGAAATAATATCCAAAATAAGAAGAGAGCATATAACTCTCTTCTGAAATCCGGTCATTTTATTCCGCTCTAAAAATTAGCTCATAACCTGTATATTTACGGATATTAATCACACCAGTATCCAGAATCAGATATTGGCCTTTAATCCCTTGTAGTTTGCCTCGGATCACTGGAGTTTTATCTAAATTGTGAGATTTGATTTTT
Organism: Acinetobacter sp. YH12249; assembly: GCF_013417475.1. NCBI lineage: Bacteria > Pseudomonadati > Pseudomonadota > Gammaproteobacteria > Moraxellales > Moraxellaceae > Acinetobacter > Acinetobacter sp. YH12249. The sequence goes on from NZ_VPDX01000017.1 coordinate 40,102, forward strand.
TCTGGATATTGCTCTACCGGATAGATGAACTCACGTGGTAATTCCTTATCCAAAACTTCAATATTCTCATTAAACTGCAAATTCTGATTAAACTCTTCACGGATAGTTTGGATTTTCGGTGCAAATTCTTCAATCAGCTGATCGCGAACCTCAATCAGATTTAAAGGTTCCGCTTCACCTTTGAGTAATTTACGCCAGTCGGTTTTATCTGCGACCTGAGTACCAAACATCACTTCCAGTTTACCGGAAAGACGGCGAGAACCCACTTTCATGATAGGAAGGGCTTGAGTTGCACCTTGATCCAGCCAACGAGTCGGCATTTGATTGATACGGGTAATTCCAACTTTCAATGCACTAGAATTGGCCAGATAAACAATATGGGGCTGGAAGCAGACATTCTGTGCAAACTCATCTTCCCGGCAAGTGCCTAAATGATAATGGCAGGTTTCCGGTTTCATGATACACATATCACATGAAGCTTTAGTTTTAAAACATTTAAAACAGTGGCCTTGTGAGAATGATTTAGAAGTTTTCTTGCCACAAGAAACACAATAGATATTTCCAGTCCATTCAATCTCGATTTCCTGACCTAACTGGAATGGAAGGTTAATTTCTGATCCATCTAATATTAATTTATATTCAACATTTGCCCGCTGGGTATTTTGATCAGTTACACTAAGGTCTGTAAGATCGACGTGCATTTTATGGCAAATGCCCTGAAGTTCCATAAAAAATTACTCACTTAAATCATAAGGATGCAGTCATGGTTGAACAGAATGTCATCACTTCAATGCTAGACGATTTCGCCAAGGAACAGCCAATTCATACTGCTATTTGTATCGGGCAGGATTTGACCCGATCTCAATTTCAGCAATCTATTCAATGGCACTATTTTAACGTATCTGAGGTTTTAAATCTGCCTTTTCAACAGCGTTATGACCTAGCAGTAGTGATGCTGGACACTCCTGAAACCTTAGCATTGTCAGAACAGCAGAAGAGTCAAATTCTGGTTAAAATGCGTGATTTATTTGCAAAACGTCTGGTAGTAGTGAGTCGCTTGCAGGATGAAAAACTGCTCAGGTCTCTAGGTCTGACCCAGCTGATTGACAAGACGGTTCATGAGGCAGATTTTGCACTCTGGCAATTCAATATTTTGACTTATAAACATGTGCCAGACTGGTTTAACTCTAAATTCTGGGCTAACCCTGAAAACTGGGATAAATATCGCTGGTAAAATTGGAAAGCTAGGAAGGACTTATATCAGTATTGCAAATATTAACAAAATCCTGCATGGAAAATATGAGCCCAGACTCTATTCTGTAGAGAAGGTGTATACAGGAATGAGTTATGACCAATCTTAGTAGTATTGTGGAAATGCTGGCCAAGCAAGCTTTAGGAAATAACCAAGCCCAATCCCAGCAGCGTTCATCCCAGCAAGGGGGATTGGCAGATATTCTTGGATCAGTATTGGGTCATATCAATAATGCCAATCAGCAAAACCAGAACCCAAATCAGCAGCATCAAAACTCACAACAGCAAAACAAGCAAAATGGCCTAGGTGCAATTTTAGGTTCTGTACTCAGCCAGCTCGGCGGTGGGAGCCAATCTTCCGCTCGACCAAGTTCTGGACTGGGTGGCAGTTCAACAACAAAGACTTTATTGATTGCTGTCTTGCCACTGGTCTTGGCCTGGATTCAGAAACAGGGCGGTTTGCAAGGAGCATTGGATAAGCTCAAAGGACAAGGTTTAAATAGCCAGGTTGATGACTGGGTCTCTACTGGCCCGGGTGAAAATGCCAATGTCGATCCGCAGCAGGTACAAAACCTGTTTGATGACCAGGAAGTAGAACAGGTCGCAGAACAGACCCATGTGCCTAAACAGGATGTCTATAGCGCCATTTCTCAGGTCTTGCCGCAGATTATTGATTCACTGACACCACAAGGTGAGCAAACCAGCAAGCAGGAAGCCAATAATGATATTCAGAATGTATTGAATATGGTCTCAGGCTTGTTTAAAAAATAAATCTATCTATCCAATAAAAAATCCCGACTTTTAGCCGGGATTTTTTCTATTGAACTGTATGAACTTTAAGCTTCTTCCAAATTCAGGCTAAAGAGTCGGTTGGATTTACAGATCTTCTTGGCCACATAGTGCGATTTTCTAAGACGGATTAAAATAATCTGAGACTGAAATTCCAGTTCGCCAAATTCAGGTTCAACCTGAACATAGTGCAACTGACCATACTCATCCCGAACTCGCGCTTGGGCAGAAAAGCCAGGACGGGCATTACCGCTCGAAATCGTGGCTAAACGGCCTAACAGGTTTACATCATTCTTTTTATATTTAGGTGGAATGACCTGATCCAGACAATGAATCATAAATACGGTAAAGAAAATCGCAATGATCAATGCCGGTAGAATGATGTAATAGGCAGGTAAGAAATGATATTCCTGTGAGTAGATCAGAAACTGAAGCAAATAGCCGGCAAAGCTAAAATTCATCAGGAAGAAAAATACAATCAGGGTTTTGGAAAATTTGACATTTAGCCATTCAACATTCTGAAAGTCATATGGGGAAATGCGTTTCAGGAGTTGACTGAGTTTAAGCTTAAAATAGAAGGCAACTGTTTTTGCCATGCCAAGCAGAATGATGAACAATAAACTGAGATGAAATGGCATCAGGTTATAGTCAAGTAAAAACTCAGGCATGGCAAAATCCGTTTTAGCTATTATTCTGAAAGATAAATTCCGCCATCAGAATGCACGGTAATATCAACTTTTTCAAGTAATTGACCTTGGCAAGGTCCAGAAATACATTCACCGCTTTCTACTACGAATAGCGCACCATGAGTAGAGCATTCAATAAACTCCTGATCACGGTCTAGAAATTGGTTTTCCAAAAATTCCAGTTCTACCTGTAAATGTGGACAAATATTCTGGTAAGCATAAAACGAACCATCACGCTGGGTGATAAAAATTGTATCCCCATTCGGAAGTTCAAAAGAGCGCGCTTCACGCTCTGGAATATCGTCAGTCATGCAAATTTTAAACATTAAGCACATTCCTTAAGAACATCTTTTAATAATGCTGCGTATTCTGAAACAGCCAGACGTGGACCAAATTGCGCTACCACTTGACTAGACACCAAAATTGCCAGTTCTGCTGCTGTTTTTAAACCAAGACCCGCATTAAGTGCATATAAAAAAGCACCCGCAAACGCATCGCCAGCACCATTGGCATCCACTGCAGTTACAGCACGACCCGGTACAGTGAAGGTTTCACCATTATTGGAAATAAGCGCACCCTCAGCTGACATTGTAATGACAACGTATTGACTTAATTCTTTAAGTTTAGCCAGAGCGGCTTCGATGGTATCTGTTTCGGTATACATCAATGCTTCTTGCTGGTTGCAGAACAAGAGATCTACACCATCTGCAATCATTTCATCCAGACCGGCACGGGCATATTGCACCATCGCAGGATCAGAAAGGGTAAATGCGATTTTAACCCTATTGGCTTTGGCAATTTCACGCGCCTGTTTTACGGCCTGACGTGCTGTTTCGGAAGTGGATAGATAACCTTCGATATAGAGCCATTTAGCAGTTGTTAAAGGCTGGAAGTCAATCTGTTCATCTGTGAGTTCAGCAGTAATACCTAAATAGGTATGCATGGTACGTTCAGAATCTGGGCTGACCAGAACCATACAGGTACCTGTTACGCCTTCACTAATCGATTGGGTTGTAGTTTTAATGCCAGCTTCATTTAAGCCATGCAGATAGATATGACCCAAATCATCATTACCGACACGGCAGGCATAGAATGCAGAGCCGCCCAAAGCTGCAAATGCAACTGTAGTATTGGCTGCTGAACCGCCTGAAGCCTGACCTTTATAAGTTTGAGTTGCTTTTAAGTTTTGATACAGAGTAGCCTGAGCTTCACCATCCGCAAGTTGCATGGTGCCTTTTTGCAAGTGATGTGCAGTTAAAAACTCATCAGAAACTTTAAATTCCTGGTCAATCAGCGCATTGCCAATCGCAAAAAGGTCAACAGTAGACATATCCAAATATCACATTAAAAATGAAAGTGCTAAGTTTACACGATTGCTCGGGTTTGCTGTAGTTCACTGAAACATTTTCAGAATACTTTAAAAAATACTGTAACTTATTCAGCTTGAATCTTTGGTCTAAGAATTGGTTTATTTTTAAACGGTAGCGAGTGCAGCCATTGATTTAAAGGTTGGATTTTATTTATAAGATTAGAGTACCAAGCAGTTATACTGGTGCGACATTTGAACAATCATCTAAAACAGTGTGGGTATATGGATATTAAGATTGTAACAGCCGAGCAGCTCCCTGATCAGATTGACACTTTAGCGACACTGGCGCGTAAAGAAGGTTATGACCTGATTGATAAGTTAATTGAAGAATACCGCACTGGAAAAAACTGTTTCAGTCAAAATAATGAATTTCTGGCCTGTGCCTATGATGGCAATAAACTGATTGCCTGTGGCGGCTTAAACCAGCAATGGGGCGATAACGGCATTGAAGAAAGAATTGGCCGGGTACGTCGCTTCTATGTGCATCCAAAATATCGTCAACATGGTGTAGGTAAGCAGCTTCTAGCTTATCTGGAGCAGTTGGCACGACCATTTTATTCAGCACTTTGTTTACAGACCGATACCAAACTGGCCGCCAGTTTCTATCAAAAACAGAACTATGTCTTTGTTGAAAACCACCCGAGTTATAACTATTTCAAGTATATGATCTAGAGATCATTGCCAAACCTGATCATTTAAAAATCAGATGATCAGGTTTACTTAATTCGATCAAAATCCTCGGTTTTCTGCGTGAATAATTCAAACAACTACAGCTATAATGCGAATAATAATTTTTTAATTTAAGCATTAGGAGATCGCATGACTGTAGATGTCACTGAAACCATTTCTCAAACTGTACATCCTGCGTTTCAGTTGGTACGTCAACAACATGTTGAAGCTTTAGACATTTTAGTGTCTGAATATAAGCATAAAGTGACTGGCGCCACCCATTATCATCTGGCGGCCAATCATGATGAAAATGTTTTTCTGGTTGCGTTTCGCACTCAGCCAATGGATTCGAAAGGTGAAGCGCACATTCTGGAACATACTGCACTGTGCGGCTCAGAAAAATTCCCGGTACGTGATCCGTTCTTCTTGATGATTCGCCGTTCGCTTAATACTTTTATGAATGCCTTTACAGCGGCAGACTGGACGGCTTATCCATTCGCAACTCAAAATGATAAAGACTTCCAGAACTTATTAGAAGTTTATATGGATGCGGCCTTTGCTGCGAACCTGAATCCGCTGGATTTTGCTCAGGAAGGTATCCGTATTGAGCTGGAAAATGGCGAACCGGTATATAAAGGCGTGGTATTTAATGAAATGAAAGGTGCAATGAGTTCACCTTCAGATCAGCTTTATCATACTTTGGCGCATCACTTATTCCCGGACACTACCTATCACTACAACTCAGGCGGCGATCCTAAAGATATTCCAAACCTGACTTATGAAGAGTTGGTGAATTTCTATAAAACGCATTATCACCCAAGTAATGCAGTATTTATGACCTTTGGTAATAAATCTGCTGCTGAGTTACAGGAACAGTTTGAAAATCTGGCACTGTCTAAATTTGGAAAAGGTGAAACACTTTATTCAACGCCAGAAACCCGTTTAACTGCGCCACTCAATGTAACAGAAACCTATGCAGTTGATGGGGAAGATCTGAAGGACAAGACTTATCACGTATTGTCATGGTTATTGCCAGAAGCGAGTGATATCAAGTTACGTTTAGGCTTGCGTCTGGTAGAAGGGATTTTGCTGGAAGATTCAGCATCTCCCTTACGTCATTACTTGGAAACCTGTGGTTATGCACAGTCAACTGGCCCATTCATGGGCGTAGATGATTCCAACTTTGAAATGACCTTCTACTGCGCGGTTCAAGGTTCAAACCCGGAACATGCTGAAGAATTCAAAAACGGAGTTTTCAAAGTTCTGGAAGATGTTGCCTCTAAACCTGTTGATCAACAGGCAGTAGATGCGATCCTGCATCAGATCGAATTGCATCAGCGTGAAATCAATGGTGATGGTACACCTTATGGCCTAAGCCTGATCTTGAGCGGTTTAAGCAGTGCAATTCACCATCGTGATCCGGTTGAAGTCTGGGATGTGGATTCTGCGATTGCTTCAGTAAAAGAAGAGTTGCAAGATCCAATGTGGCTGTCGAATCTGATTAAAGAGCATCTACTGGATAATCCGCACCGTGTTCAACTGACTTTAGTTCCAGATGCAACTAAATCTGCCAAAGAAGTGGAAGAAGAAAAAGCACGTCTGGCTGAAATTGGTAAAGCTTTAACTGAAGAGCAAAAAGCAGAGATCAATGCTCAAACTGAAGCGTTAAATATCCGCCAAGATACTCCAGATGATTTGAATCTGTTACCTAAGGTGGGTCTGGAAGATGTGCCTGCGGAATTGCAGATTGTTCAAGGCCAGTTGCGTGAGATTATCTGTAACCGCGTAGATACGCCGTTGAATCTTTATCATGCAGGTACCAATGGGATTTATTACCAACAGGTATTGGTGAAAATTCCAGATGAAGTGGTGCAATCACCGTATTTCAACCTGTTGTCTATTTTAATGGGTGAAGTTGGTGCGGGTGAATATGATTACCTGCAATTCCAGCAACTGCAAACAGCAGTCAGTGGTGGTCTGGGCATGGGCGCTTCATTGCGTTCTAAAGTGGATGACAAAAACAAGATCAGTGCGTGGTTAACTTTAACGACTAAATCTTTGGCTAGCCATCTGGATGCGATCCGTCTGTTAAAGATCGGTTTTGAGCAGCTACGCTTTGATGAAAAAGGCCGTATTATTGAGTTATTACAACAGCGTAAAACTCGCTGGCAATCACGTATTTCCGGTTCGGGTCATAGCTATGCGATGCAAGTGGCATCACGTCAGCATAGCGCTCTAGCCTTGCGTGATTATCATAATACCGGTCTGGGTGCTTTGAACTGGCTGATTAACTTGGTCAATCAGGCTGAAAAAGATCCAGCAGCTTATGATGCCATGATTGAGGAATTAAAACGCATTCATACAGTCTTGCTACAAGCACCAAAACAATTCCTGTTGGTGTGTGAAGAACAGCAGTCTGAGCGTCTGATTGAAGAAATTCAAAACGTGTGGGACAAACTGGAAGTGAATACTGCACCTGCAGAATTGACTCAGGTTGAAAAAGTTAATCATAGCAATGATGAAGCCTGGTTGATTCAGACTAATGTGCAGTTCTGTGCAGCAGCTTATCCTGCGGTAGAAGTTTCACATCCTGATGCTGCTGCCTTGATGGTATTGGCAGGCTACTTGCGTAATGGTTATCTGCATAGCGCAATCCGTGAAAAAGGCGGTGCTTATGGTGGTGGCGCAAGCTATGACGGAAATGCATGTTCTTTCCGCTTCTATAGTTATCGCGATCCACGCTTAGCAGAGACTTTCCAGGACTTTGATGCAAGTATCCAATGGTTGCTTAACGCACCTCAACAACCGCATCAGCTGGAAGAAGCCATCTTGGGTTTAATTGCCAGTATGGACAAACCGGGGTCACCAGCAGGTGAAGCGATTACTGCCTGTTATGCCTACCTGCATCAACGTACGCCAGCATTCCGTAAACAGCTTCGGGAACGTTTGTTGCATGTCACTTTAGATGATTTGAAACGTGTCGCACAGACTTATCTGGTTGAACAGCAAGCTTCAAAAGCGGTGGTTGCGCCATTTGCCAAACGAGAAACTTTAGAACAACTCGGCTTTACAATTCAGCAAGTTCAATAAATAAAAACAATGAGGATAGAGGATGGCGCTTAATTCTATTAAGCGCTCAACTTTGCAGCTGGGCGTTTTGCTTGGCTGTGTAGTTGGGACGCAAGTTAATGCGGAAGATAAAACTGTAGCGAGTAGTCCGATGCCGGCAACGGCGGAGGCTTGCTCTGCGGTTGAAACCAATTCAGAACGCTTGGCCTGTTATGATGCGGTATTTAAAATACCGGCCGATAGTAAGCCAGATATTGTTTCTGAACGGCGTGCAGCCATAGAAATTGCGCCCGAACCTGATAACCTCAAAGCAAAAATTGAACAAACCGTTTCCAATATCTATGCTTCAGAAGGATCAAAGCTGACTCCGACTTTATCCTTGCTGGATAGTCGTTGGGAATTGTCGCCGGAAAGTAAACTGGGTACCTGGAATATCCGTTCCTATCAGCCGATTTATCTGATGCCAGGATTCTGGACTTCCAAGAAAAACGAGTTTCCGCAAAGCGAAAACCCAAATAACACGGTTGAAGAAGACCAGAATTTGACCTCGATTGAGGGGAAATTCCAGTTATCTTTAAAAACCAAGGCGGTTGAAAATATTCTGGGTGATAACGGTGATCTTTGGCTGGGTTATACCCAGTCTTCACGCTGGCAGGTATATAACTCGGAAGAGTCCCGACCATTTCGTGAGACCAATTATGAGCCTGAAGCAAGCCTGATCTTCCGTACTAATTATGATCTGTTTGGTTTAAACTGGCGTATGCTGGGATTGACGCTTAATCACCAGTCTAATGGCCGTTCCGATCCATTATCTCGTAGCTGGAACCGGGTAATGCTGAATCTCGGTTTTGAAAAAGACAACTTCGCCATGATGCTACGCCCTTGGTATCGTATCGAAGAAGACCGGGCTGATGACAATAATCCCGAGATTAAAAACTATATCGGACGTGGGGATTTAACTGCATTTTATCGTCATAATGCCCACGATTTTTCCCTGATGTTGCGTCATACACTTAAAGGTGGTGATGATAACCGTGGTGCGGTACAGTTCGACTGGTCATTTCCGATCAGTGGGCGTCTACGCGGTCAATTCCAGCTCTTTGATGGTTATGGTGAAAGTCTGATTGATTATAATCACCGTGCAACTTATGTGGGCTTGGGTGTATCCTTAATGAATTGGTACTAATCTGTTTCATGTAAAAAACCACGCTTATGCGTGGTTTTTTGCTTATGTGAATTCATTTAAATCTTAACCAATCTGAATTTCTGAAGGCGGATGTTTAAGACGGCTCTTTTTCGGTGTTGCAATTAAATAGGCAAGGGTCAAAGGTCCTAGACGACCCGCATACATCATCAGCATCAGAATGATTAAACTCGCTGGTTGCAATTCTCCAGTAACACCACGCGTTAATCCGACCGTACAGGCGGCAGAAACCGCCTCAAACAGTAAATCTAAAAAATCATGATCGGGTTCTAGAATGAGTAAACTCATAAAACCGGTCATGACCAGACCTGCGGTAATACACACAACCGCTAAAGCCTTAAAAGTGGTTTTTTCAGAAATAGAATGATTGAACAAGCGAATTTCATCTTCACGGCGTAGAAAACTGATTACGCTGATCACCACAATAATAAAGGTGCCAACTTTAATTCCACCCGCCGTACTTAAGGAGCCGCCACCAATAAACATTAAAAAAATGGTGACTAGACTTGAGGCATCGCTCATCTGGTCCATGGGCAGACTATAAAAACCCGAAGAGCGGGGAACAGTGGCATGGAACCAGGCATTGAGTGCCTGATCACCTACACTCATCAGCGCTAAAGTCTGTGGATTAGAGGCTTCTAATAGCCAGAGTACAATAAAAGCACTCAGGTTAAGGCCCATAATCGTCGTTAGAATCAGCTTGCTATTCGGACTGAGCTTGCGCCAGCTTTTATTCTGTTTTACATCCATCAGAACCAGAAATCCGATCCCGCCAATGATATATAGCATACTGATCGTAAAGGTCACGAAATACTGGCCGGAAAAGCTCATTAAACTATTTGGGAAAAGAGAAAACCCGCCATTATTAAACGCAGAAACACTATAAAAAGCCGCATAAAACAGTGCTTCACCAAAAGGATAATCTTCCAGCCACGCCATGGTTAAAATTAGGGTGCCAATGGCTTCGAAAAACAGGGAATATAGAAATACCGCTTTAATGGTAAAACTGACTTTCTTCAAACTGGTCTGGCCAATAGATTCCTGTGCCATCACTTGCTGTCTTAAACCAAGTTTAGGTGACAGGCTCATAAAAGCGAGTATGGCAAAGGTCATAAAGCCGAGGCCACCACATTGCAGCAGGAACATAATCACGACCTGCCCAAAGGGTGTATAAGCTTCACCAACATTAACCACAGATAGCCCGGTAATCGTTACTGCAGAAGTCGCTGTAAAAATCGCCTCTAACCAGCTGATTTCAGTTTGATGGGCAAAGGGCAGCATCAGTAATAAAGAGCCAATAAAAATCAGTCCGAGAAAACCTAAGGCCAGCAGACTCGGTGGACTGAGATTGACAATCCTGTTCTGGTTTAAATGTGAACTTTTCATATGGCCTTAAAATGCTTGGATAAACGGCGTAAAGGTTCCAGCAATCCTTCAACTACCAGAATGTCACCTTCCTTAAGTAATAGTCCAAGATCTACGATATGTTGTATTTCAGTGCCACGTTTATGCAAAAGAACTTTAATTTCGGGAACCTGACTCATTAACTGGTGTAAGGGAGTGTCATGATGATCGGCATGAATCTCGATCTTGACAATATAATGATCATCTTCAAGTGACATATAACGGCTAACCATCGGGTAGCTGAGTGATTGTGCCACACGAACGCCCATATCTTCTTCTGGGTGAATAATTTTTTCGACATTCAGATGAGTCAAAATCATATGGTGGGCTTTGGATTTGGCTTTGGCCCAAATTTTCTTTACACCCATATTTTTTAGATGCAGTACACACAGAATGCTGGCTTCAATATCTTCACCAATCGCGACTACGACTGCTTCACAGCGCTGGATATCCAGTTCATCCAGGACATGCTCATCGGTTGCATCGGCAATCACCGCATGGGTAAGCTGATCGGAAATATTTTCCACATATTTTTTGTCGAGATCGATTCCAATCACATCATGTTTCAGGCTGATCAGTTGAGTCGCCACTGTTGCACCGAAGCTGCCCAGCCCAATGACTGCAAATAATGCCATGCATATTTCCCTAAATCTTTTTTATTTCAAATCAGTTCATGTCTAAGTACGTATCTTAAAGATTTTTATAGTTTTCAGCTATCTGGCCTTACATAAATACTTCATACATTTTTTTAGCTGGACATAAAAAAACCGCCTCGAAAGGCGGTTTATATCAAACTGATTATTTCAAGAAACGCTGATAACCTAGGTTGTTGGTGATTTCTTCATATGGATAAGTAATGCTTTCCAATGTCTCAATCAAACCATCTGGATTTTGCTGTGCATCTTCTGCTTCTAGGCCGACCAGTACGCGACCTTCTGCAGCGCCGTGGTTACGGTAATGGAACAGGGTGATGTTATGCGTTGGGCCAAGACGTTCTAGGAACATTAGCAGGGCACCTGGACGTTCCGGGAATTCCACGCGGAACAGGCGTTCATTTTCAATATCGGCATGACCGCCAATCAGGTAACGGATATGTAGTTTTGCGACTTCGTCATCAGACAGATCATCAACATCGTAGTCGAATTTCAGGTTTTCATAGATTTCCTGACGTTCTTTTTCACCATTTTTCAGGCTGATACCGACAAAGACCTGAGCTGCAGAAGCATCACTTGAACGGTAGTTAAACTCTGTGATATTACGGCCTTGTAGTGCACGGCAGAATTTCAGGAATGAACCTTTTTCTTCTGGAATAGTTACGGCAAAGATAGCTTCTTTGCGTTCGCCGAGTTCTGTACGTTCGGCAATATAGCGCAGACGGTCGAAGTTCATGTTCGCACCGCAAACAATCGATACGATGTTTTTGCCTTTAATGCCGTGTTCTGCTACATATTTTTTGATACCGGCCAATGCCATTGCACCTGACGGTTCTACGATGCTACGGCATTCATCATAAGTATCTTTAATTGCTGCACAGACTTCATCGGTATTGACCAGTACCACATTAGGTTCAACAATTGGGCCAGAATTATCTGATTTTTGCAGACGGATCACATCAAATGGTTTTTCACCAATTTGTGCCACCGCAGTACCATCGGCAAATAAACCGACAGATGGAAGAATCACACGTTCATTGGCTTCTAAGGCCGCTTTTAAGCACGCGGATTCATCATATTCCACAGGAATCACTTTGACATGCGGAGCCACATCTCCCAAGTACGCTGCAACACCGGCAATCAGGCCACCACCGCCAACTGCAACAAAAACATATTCTACATCACGCCATTGGCGCAGGATTTCATTGGCAATCGTACCTTGACCTGCCATCACCAGTTCGTCGTCATAAGGCGGAATGAACGTCATGCCATCTTCTTGGGCACGCTGAATGGCATATTTGTTGGCAACGTCAAATGAATCGCCATGTAATACTACTTCACCGCCTAAACGTTTTACCGCTTGGACTTTAATGTCGGGCGTGGTCTTTGGCATCACAATAATCGCGCGAATACCCAGCTTTTTCCCTGACAGTGCCACGCCTTGTGCATGGTTGCCTGCTGAAGCTGTGATAACGCCACGTTCGAGTTGTGATTTCGGTAATTGACTAATACGGTTATAGGCACCGCGTAGTTTAAATGAAAAGACCGGTTGTAAATCTTCACGTTTAAAGCGAATGTTATTATTTAAGCGTTCGCTAATTCGTGGCGCTGCTTCGAGTGGGGTTTCGATTGCAACATCGTAGACCGTTGCTTGTAAAATTTGTCGAACCAAACGAGACAGCATGTTAATTTTCCATCTAACAGTTTAAAATAAGACTCTATTGTAACAAACCACACGGCTTTGCGGTTTAAAATTACTGCAAAAGTCCAAATTAGTTGAGTGATGTCATGAGTCTATATGCAACCCAAGATGAGAAAAAACAAGCTGCAGCCAAAGCGGCTTTAAAACACTTACCGAAAGGGGGCATTTTAGGCGTAGGTACAGGTAGTACCGTTAACTTTTTAATTGACCTTTTACCAGAACTGCAATTGGAAGCTGCTGTTGCAAGTTCTGAAGCGACTGCACAGCGTCTGAAAAAATTAGGCATTGAAGTGGTTGATATGAATAGCGTGGGCGGTTTAGATGCCTATGTCGATGGTGCTGATGAAATTGACCGTCATATGCACATGATCAAAGGTGGTGGTGCTGCGCTTACACGTGAAAAAATCGTGGCGTCGATTGCGAAAAAATTCGTATGTATCGTCGATGATTCGAAATGGGTAGAGCAGTTGGGTCGTGATTTCCCATTACCTGTTGAAGTGATTCCAATGGCACGTTCAGCAGTCGCACGTAAGTTGGTGGCGTTAGGTGGTGATCCTGCTTACCGTGAAGGTGTAGTAACTGACAACGGTAACGTGATTTTAGACGTTCATAACCTGAATATTCTGAATGCGCTTGAGCTGGAAAAAACCATTAACGACATCCCTGGTGTAGTCTGTAACGGTATTTTTGCGATCAATAAAGCTGATATTGCGATTGTTGCGACCAATAACGGTATTGAAGAGCGTACAGCGATTTAAGAAATCCTCCCTGACCCTCCTTTTTCAAAGGAGGGAAAAGTCTTTAATTTGATAAAGCTCCTCGAAACTTCTATAAGTTTGAACTTCCCCCTTTATTAAAGGGGGATCGAGGGGGATTAGTAAAATAACGATTAAATATAAAAAATGACCCTAAACGACCTGCCCGAAATTCAAATCACCCGAAATGTTCGTTCAACACGCCTTAGACTGCGTGTAGAGTGTGATCAAATCCGTTTAACCGCACCTGTATTTTGTAGCAAAAAACAGATTCGGAATTTTATTGACCAAGCGGAAAGCTGGCTACTAAAAACATGGAAATTGCAGCAGGAAAAAAATCAAAGTATTGATAGATCTTTACCAGCAGAATTGCAGCTTTTTAATCAGACTTCACCCATTCAGATTGTTTATCAAAGTCAGAAGCAGAACTTCCTTTTTGATGCTAAATTATTACAGCTATCGATCAGTGACCGTCATCCTGAAACCTATTTAAAAGCCTTTGCCATTTCTTATGCTAAAGAACAGTTGCCTGTTTATCTGGACAAAGTAAGCCAAGAAACAGGATTATCATTTAACATTTGTAATGTTCGCCAACCGAAAACACGATGGGGCAGTTGTTCTGCCAAACATGACATCATGCTAAATAGCGGCATCATTCTGTTTCCTGAAAATATCGTGCGTTATTTATGTGTGCATGAACTGGCCCATACCCGGCATTTTGACCATAGTCCTCGTTTCTGGGCGGAAGTGGCAAAGCATGATCCAAACTATTTAACTCACCGCAAAATTCTGAAAAATACCGTAATACCATATTGGTGGACAGCTTAAGAATATCTTTAGAGGAACTCGGATAGTATTTATTCACTTCCAAATAGCCTAAGCAATAGACATAATTCTCTTAAAGTTCTTAAAATCTCTCAAAATAAAAGGGGTAAATAAAAAACCATCAATCCCTAGTGAAACAGTTTAGAAAACCTCAAGTTCCTGTCATACTACAGCCCATAAAGGAAACATCTAGTTTGAGGTAATCATCGTGATTTCAGTGGGTATTGTGGGTGGTACAGGTTATACAGGCGTTGAACTTTTACGTCTATTACTGCGACATCCGAATGTAGAGGTTAAAGCACTGACATCACGTACTGAAGCAGGCCGCCGTGTCGATGACATGTTCCCGAGTCTGCGTGGACATACGGATCTTCAGTTTTCTGACCTCAGCCTTGATCTTTTAAAAGCATGTGATGTGGTATTTTTCGCGACACCACATGGGGTTGCCATGAAACATGCTGAAGAACTTGTCGCAGCCAATACCAAGGTAATTGACCTTGCAGCTGATTTCCGTTTGCAAAATCTGGCACAGTTCGAAAAATGGTATGGCATGGAACATGCTTGCCCAGAAGTGTTAAAAGATTCTGTTTATGGTCTGTCTGAACTTAACCGTGACCAGATCAAACAGGCGAGTGTGATTGGTAATCCGGGCTGTTATCCAACGACGGTTCAGCTTGGTCTGGCACCAGTATTAAAATCAAGTGAGGCCTTGGTAAAACCAGAAAGTATTATTATCGATGCAAAATCAGGTGTATCAGGTGCAGGTCGTAAAGCCAGCCTGGGCATGATCTATTCTGAAAATGCTGATAACTTTAAGGCTTATGGCGTTGCGGGCCACCGTCACCATCCTGAAATCGTAGAAGCATTAGAAAACATTTCAGGTCAAAAAGGCGTGTTTGACCATATCCTGTTTGTGCCGCATCTGGTGCCGATGATTCGTGGGATGTTATCAACGATTTATATCGATTTGACTGAAGCAGGTCAGGCAGCTGACTTGCAGTCACTGTACGAGCAGTTCTATGCCAATGAACAGTTTGTTGATGTAATGCCAGCAGGCAGTTCACCAGAAACCCGTTCGGTGCGTGGTGCTAACCAGTTGCGTATTGCACTATACAAACCACAACCAACCAAGCTGGTGATTCTGGTGGCTCAGGACAATCTAGTCAAAGGTGCAGCTGGTCAGGCAGTACAGAACATGAACCTGATGTTTGGCTTTGCAGAAAATGCAGGCTTGAATAATATTGGTTTATTACCATAAAAAACGTATTAGAACTTCACACACATTTAGATTTGGATTTAAATGTGTGTCTTGAACAAAGTATACAGAGATCAAAATGCCGAATAATGAGTCAAACATGACGATCCAGGAACCCTCTACAAAGAAACCATTGATGAAAGGCAATACACCTTTGGTAATCGGTGCTGCTGTGTTGATTCTGGGTAGTGGCTTGCTGGGCTATACGGTCGGGCATCGGCAAGGTTTGACTGCGGTGGGCTTTGAGGCGGATGCAGAACAATTGGTTGAAGTAGTACAAAAACAGAAAACCAGTCTGGAAACACTGAATAAATCTCTGAATACAGCGGTACAGGAACGTGATCTGGCCGTTAGCAATGCTAATGATCTTTATCTGGCTGCAAATAAGGCGCGTGATGCCCAGGAGCAGGCTGAAAGCGTTGGTACGATCTACCGCGAGATCTTGCGTCAACGCGGTGGTTTAGCACTAACAGTTCAACATCTGGGGATTAAGGCATTGCCTGATAATGCCTTTGAATACCAGATTGATCTGGTTCAGGTCAGCCCGGGCAAAAATCGTGCTTCTGGTACAGTGGAACTGCGCTTGATTAAGGGTACTGAAATTCTGGTCGTGCCGCTTGAAGATAAAAACTTTAATTTTGACAATTACGAACGTTTGACTGGTCGCTGGACCATGCCTAAAGGTTTTAAACCAGAATTTATTGAAGTGCGCCTCTCAGGGACTAAGCCTGTGATTCGCCGTTTTAGCTGGGATCAGGGGAATGCTGTTGAAAGCCAGTCAACAGTCCTGTCAGAGATTCCAAAAACTGAAGCAAATGCAAATTAAGTGTGAAATAGAAATCGTATGCCAAGCAATAAACGTCCAAAATGTTTAAGTGAGATCAAAAATTCTTTTTACGAGTCCGGCATGGTTGATTGGCATATTAGCCCGCGTTTAACAGACGAGCCTTTTCACGATGATGACGCTGACCTTGCAGTCCAGACTGCACCTCCTGAACTGAAGCGTCCACCGATGTATGCAGTGGTATTATTGAATGACGACTACACTCCAATGGAGTTTGTAATTGAAATTTTACAACAATACTTTGCAATGAATCTTGACCAAGCTACACAAGTAATGCTAACTGTACATTATGAAGGAAAAGGTGTAGCTGGGGTCTATCCTCGAGACATTGCGGAAACCAAAGCGAACCAAGTCAATAATTACGCTCGATCTCAAGGTCATCCTTTACTTTGCCAGATTGAGCCGAAAGATTAAGGGGGTTGCATGCTCAGTCGTCAATTAGAAGTATCACTACGTTTGGCTGTCAGCATGGCTCGTCAAAAGAGACATGAGTTCCTGACCGTAGAACATTTATTATTAGCTTTACTCGACAATGATTCTGCCGTGAATGCCTTAAAAGCATGTGGTGCAGATATTATCGTTTTGCGTAAAGAATTAGAAGAGTACGTAGAACAACATACCCCTAAACTCGGTGAAAATAGTGATCAGGCACCTCATCCTACAGAAAGTTTTGACCGGATTTTGCAACGTGCAATTTTCCATGTTCAATCCAGTGGCGGTGATCGTACTGTAGAAGGCGCCGATATTCTGGTTGCGATGTATTCTGAGCGTGATTCTTTTGCAGTTTATCTGCTTAAACGTCATCAGATTAACCGTCTGACTTTAACCCAGTATCTTTCTCATGGTACACGTAAAGACGAAGTGCAGTCTGAAGAAGAAATTGAAGAACTGGACGGTGAATCGGCCTCTTCCAATAATTCTGGTCCGCTAGAGTTATATACGACAAACCTGAATCAGGAAGCTCAACGCGGCAAGACAGATCCATTGATTGGCCGTGAAAAAGAAATTGAGCGGGCAGCGCAAATTTTATGCCGCCGTCGTAAAAATAATCCCTTACTTGTTGGTGATCCAGGTGTAGGTAAAACTTCAATTGCTGAAGGTCTGGCTTGGTTAATTGTGAATGGCAAGGCACCTAAGCCACTGGAAAATGCTGAAATCTATAGCCTAGACATCGGCGCACTGGTGGCGGGAACTAAATACCGTGGTGATTTCGAAAAGCGTTTAAAACAGCTATTAAATGCCTTGAAGAAAAAACCAGATGCAGTACTGTTCATTGATGAAATTCATATGATCATAGGTGCAGGTTCAAGCATGGGCAGCACCATGGATGCATCGAATCTAATCAAGCCTGCATTGGCAAATGGTTCATTGCGTTGCATCGGTTCAACCACATTCCAGGAATACCGTCAGGTCTTTGAAAAAGATCATGCCTTGTCACGTCGGTTCCAAAAAATAGATGTGAATGAGCCTTCGATTACAGAAACAATTGATATCTTGCGTGGCCTGAAATCTAAATTTGAAGATTTCCACCATGTACAGTATGACGATCAGGCACTGGTTTCTGCGGTTGAGCTGTCAGCGAAATTTATTAATGACCGTTTCTTGCCAGATAAAGCGATTGACGTGATTGATGAAGCCGGTGCACAACGCCGTTTGAAAGCTGAGCAAGACGACAGCCTGATTACGGTTGAAAATATCGAAGACATTGTGTCCAAGATTGCCCGTATTCCACCGAAAACGGTTTCTAAAGATGACAAGTCTGTACTGGAGAACCTTGAGCGTGATCTGAAACGTGTAGTCTTCGGCCAGGATGAAGCAATTGAAGCTTTGGCTTCTGCGATCAAACTGTCACGTGCGGGTCTGAAATCGCCTGATAAGCCAGTGGGTAGCTTTGTATTCGCAGGTCCAACGGGTGTAGGTAAAACTGAAGTCACCAAGCAATTGGCGAAAATTCTGGGTGTAGAGCTGGTTCGTTTCGATATGTCGGAATACATGGAGCGTCACGCAGTTTCCCGCTTAATTGGTGCGCCTCCAGGTTATGTTGGTTTCGACCAAGGTGGTTTGTTAACTGATGCGATTCACAAAAATCCGCATTGTGTATTACTTCTAGATGAGATTGAAAAAGCGCATCCGGATGTATTCAACCTGTTATTACAAATCATGGATCATGGTTCATTAACGGATAATAATGGTCGCAAATCCGATTTCCGTAATGTGGTGCTGGTTCTAACGACTAATATTGGTGCGGAAAGTATTTCCCGTGTCAGCATTGGTTTCATGGAACAGGACAACAGTAATGATAACCAGGAAGCGATGAAGAAAGCGTTCTCGCCAGAATTCCGTAACCGTCTGGACGGCGTGATTCAGTTCAAGGCATTGCCGAATACCATTATTGAAAATGTCGTGGATAAATTCCTGACTGAACTTCAGGCACAACTGGATGAGAAGAAAGTGGTGCTGGAGGTGGATCAAAGCGCACGTGAGTGGATGGCTGAAAATGGCTATGATCGCTTGATGGGTGCTCGACCAATGCAGCGTCTGATTCAGGAACATCTGAAAAAACCACTGGCTGAAATGATCCTGTTTGGTGAACTGGCTGAAAATGGTGGTAACGTTTCAGTTTCTGTGAAGAAAGAAAATGGTAAGTCTGTCGGTCTGAAACTTGAAGTCTTCGAAGATCAGACTGCTGAACCAGCTTAATCATTGAATAGATCATCATCAGACCCGTGTTCGCACGGGTTTTGTTGTTTTATTTGCCCTTAATTTATGTGCTCTTGGTTTAAAGAGTTTCTGATTTAGCGAAATATATGGATATCCAGATTAGCAAGCTTTTAACCACGTTTTTTCTGTTTTTATTAACGGCATTGATGGAAATTTTGGGCTGTTATTTTCCCTACCTGATTCTAAATCAGGCGAAGAGCAAGTGGTTATGGGTTCCGACGGCATTAGCCTTAGCTGCGTTCGTCTGGCTTTTGACTTTGCATCCGGCGGCTTCTGGACGTATTTATGCTGCCTATGGGGGAATCTATATTTTCTCAGCATTAATGTGGCTGAGATTCATTGATCAGGTTAGCCTTTCACGTTGGGACCTGCTTGGGGGAATTGTGGTCATTCTAGGTGCATTAATTATTATTTTACAGCCGCAAGGTTTGATCCGTTGACCGTCTGTTTGTATTTACCAAAATAGAATTTATCAAAATATAAAAGGCAGCCAAAGCTGCCTTTATTGATTCTAGACAAGATTATTTTACATTACAGTCTTTTTGGGAGAGATCTACATTATAAGTGTGTGTTTGGGAGCTGAGACTAAGTTCGATTTTATAAGGATTGACGATCTGATAGCGATGTTCAAAAAAGATCTGGCAGTTATTTAGAAGATTATTACGAATCACTTTAAGAACTTCTTTACGGCCTAAGTCTTTCTCAAACTGGCTAAAGTCGGGTGTCGTGATCATGCCTTTAAGCGTGGTTTTATTGGCTGTAAGTTGTAACTGCTCTATGATTGTATTCTGATCGATCTGTAGCGGTAAAGTCTTGGAATCTTCCGCACTTAGCACGGTAAGCAGCTCGTTCAGCTCAGCTTTTTTCTCAATTTTAAACTTGCTGTCCAGAATGCCTTTTCCTTGGAGATACTGGTCGAATTCAGAAGCATACACCGGTAAAGCAGCACTACTAAAACCTGCCAGGAGTGCCAAAGTCCAATATTTTTTTTGCATTGTATCGCATCACTTTTTATGTCATTTCAATTCTGATTATAAGAGCTGAAACAAAAAAAGCACCAGAGATTGGTGCTTAATTTGTGAAGATTTTTTGAAGGAATCAGTCTTTTTTCAGGTTTTCATTCAACAGGAATTCAACCAGTGCTTTTTGTGCATGAAGGCGGTTTTCTGCTTCATCCCAAACCACAGCATTTTTGTGGTCCAGCATGTTTTCAGAAATTTCTTCACCACGATGCGCAGGTAAGCAATGCATGAACAGGCAGTCTGGGTGTGCAAGATCCATTAGGCGTTCATTCACCTGATAATCTGCAAAAGCTTTTTCACGGATTTTCTGTTCTTCTTCCTGGCCCATACTTGCCCAAACGTCAGTGACGATCAGGTCGGCATTGACTGCTGCATCTTCAGCAGTATCGACCAGTTCTACACAGTGTGCGAATTCAGACAGGAACTGTTCTTGAGGCTCATAGCCTTTCGGTGCTGCAACTTTTAGCTTGAAGCCCCACATGTGCGCTGCTTCGATATAAGAGTTACACATATTATTGCCATCGCCGATCCAGGCAACAGTTTTACCTTCGATCGAACCGCGATGTTCCAGATAAGTCTGCATGTCAGCAAGTAACTGGCAAGGGTGATGATCATCAGTCAAAGCGTTGATCACTGGAACTTTTGAATAAGAAGCAAAACGTTCTACGATATCGTGACCGAAAGTGCGGATCATCACAATATCCAGCATGCTGGAAATCACACGTGCAGAATCTTCAATTGGCTCACCGCGACCCAGTTGGGTATCGCGTGAAGACAGGAAAATTGCGCTACCACCAAATTGGCTCATGCCAGCTTCAAACGAAACACGCGTACGGGTACTCGATTTTTCAAAAATCATGCCCATCACTTTACCAACAAATGGTTGGAACACTTCATTGTTATGCTGTTTGCGCTTAAGCTCAATTGCGCGTTGCAAAATCTGGTTAAGTTCTAAAGTTGATAAATCGCGTAAGGTGAGAAAGTGACGGAGAGCCATTCGTTACTCCACAATAATTGCCGAAAAACTCGATCAACAATCAGTTGTTGGTTAGTTTAAGAAAAAATACGGAATCGGCTAATATACTATAAGCAATGAAAAATGCAAAAAAAACTAGACTTTTTGATGACCGTCTAAAAATCGATCCACACAATAACTGATGTATTTGTCGATTTCCTGATCATCTTCCTGTACCGGAATTCCCATCAGAATCCGCCATTCCAGATTACGCAAGATGCCAAAATATAACTGGGCCGAATATTGCGGATTCTCGCAATGCAATAAACCTTGCGCATCTGCTTGTTCTAAAGCCGTGGCAATCGCACTTTGTACATGTACTGGGCCTCGTTCATGAATATGCTGCGCGAGTTCCGGATTACGCTGACTCTGTTCCAGCACCAGACGCATAAAGGCTGAATTTTCCGGTTGCATGATCTGATGATAAAAATTAAGCAGCGTATGTACCAGATAACTACGAAAATCCAGAGCCATCAGCTCGATCGGAATACTGATATCTTCAAAAAACTTGATACGACGATAATCGCAAATGGCCTTAAACAAGCCTTCTTTGTTGCCAAAGTACTTGTAAATAGAAGCCTTGGAACCGCCTGCATGCTGGACAATATCATCAAGAGAAACTGCATCATAACCATGTTCCAGAAACAGTTCGGTCGCAGAGACCAGCAGCGCAACGCAGCGCTCATGACCACGTTTGGTTTGTGGCAGATCTTTGGCGAGTGGTTCCAGATGAACAAGGTTTTGCATAGAGGATGGTATATCAACAGGTTATATAAACTTGGTAGTTCATCATAACAAATATATCCGCAGATTTCACAATCGGACCGGATGAAGGCGGAATTTATTCAATGAATCAAGTAAAACTTAAAAGTTTGACTAAAGTTTTAGAGTTTTTATTCTATTGGCTTATAGCATCATGGTTTCAAATCGGTATACTCAAATCTCAATAATTATAGCCAAGACTGTGGAAGGGAAGATGACAGAACAAATGTCTGCAGGTTTAAAGTTTAGACAAGCGCTTGAAGTCGAAAAACCATTACAAATTATGGGCACAGTGAATGCCTATGCTGCCATGATGGCCAAACAGGTCGGTTATAAAGCCATTTATCTCTCTGGTGCCGGTGTTGCCAACTATTCTTACGGTCTACCTGATCTAGGCATGACCAGTCTGGATAATGTTCTGGAAGATGTGCGTCGCATTACTGAACGTGTAGATACACCCTTACTGGTCGATATCGATACAGGCTGGGGCGGTGCATTTAACATCGCACGTAGCATCAAGCAGATGATTGCTGCTGGCGCTGCAGCTGTGCATATCGAAGACCAGGTTGCGCAAAAGCGTTGTGGTCATCGTCCGAATAAGGAAATTGTGACCCAACAGGAAATGGTTGACCGGATCAAGGCGGCAGTCGATGCTAAAACCGATTCAAACTTTGTGGTGATGGCACGTACCGATGCATTACAGAAAGAAGGTCTGCAGGCAGTGATTGACCGTGCTTGTGCCTGTGTCGAAGCAGGTGCAGATGCCATTTTTGCTGAGGCAATGACGGATATTACGATGTATCGCACCGTATGTGATGCAGTTGGTGTCCCAGTATTGGCCAATATTACCGAATTTGGTGATACCCCATATTACACCACTGAAGAACTGGCTGAGCAGGGTATTCGCATGGTACTTTACCCGCTATCAGCCACCCGTGCGATGCAAAAAGCGGCACTGGAAGTGATGCGCTCAGTGCGTGAAAATGGTACACAGGTGCATGTTCTGGATAAAATGCAACCGCGTAAAGAATTATACGAATTTTTAGATTATCACAGCTTCGAAAACACATTAGATAAACTGTTCAAGCAGGAGAATTAAAACAATGGCTGAAGGAAAAGTACTCACTGGCGCAGGATTGCGCGGACAAGTCGCAGGCAAAACTGCACTTTCAACAGTAGGCAAAAGTGGTGCAGGCCTGACCTATCGCGGCTATGACGTACAGGATCTGGCAGAAAACTGTCAGTTTGAAGAAGTCGCTTACCTGATTTTCTTTGGTGAATTACCAACTTCAGAACAGTTGGCAGCCTATAAAGCAAAACTGAAATCTTTGCGTGTACTGCCACAAGCATTGAAAGAAGTACTTGAGCGCATTCCAGCGGACTCACATCCAATGGATGTGATGCGTACTGGCGTATCGATGCTGGGCAACCTTGAAACTGAACAGTCTTTTGATCAGCAACAGGATGTTGCAGACCGTATTCTGGCGACGCTACCAGCAATTATCTGCTATTGGTATCGCTATAGCCATGACGGCGTACGCATTGATGAAAATACCGATGATGATTCAATCGGTGCTCAGTTCCTTCATTTGCTACATGGCAAGAAGCCAAATCAGCTGCATGAACAGGTGATGAATGTATCCCTGATTCTGTATGCAGAGCATGAATTTAATGCTTCAACCTTCACAGCGCGTGTTTGTGCATCAACTTTGTCTGACCTGCATTCATGTATTACCGGCGCAATTGGTTCACTACGGGGTCCATTACACGGCGGTGCCAACGAAGCGGCAATGGACATGATTGAAAACTGGAAATCTCCAGAAGAAGCCGAGCGCAAAATGCTGGGCATGCTGGAGCGTAAAGAAAAAATCATGGGCTTTGGTCATGCGATCTATAAAGACAATGATCCGCGTAATGGCATTATCAAGCAGTGGTCTGAAAAACTGGCAAAAGATGTGGGTGATACTGTGCTCTATCCAGTATCAGTACGTTGTGAAGAAGTGATGTGGCGCGAGAAAAAACTGTTCTGTAACGCAGACTTTTTCCATGCTTCTGCTTATCACTTTATGGGTATTCCAACCAAACTGTTTACGCCAATCTTTGTGATGTCACGCGTCACAGGTTGGGCGGCGCATGTGATGGAACAACGTGCAGATAACCGGATTATCCGTCCGAGCGCGGATTATACCGGTCCAGAATTACGTAAAGTGGTTCCAATTGCTGAACGCACTTCTGCTGCGTAAGCCAGAGATATTCTAAATATAAAAAATAAGGTCTCCACGAGACCTTATTTTTTTTCTGATTATTTATTGACGTTGGTTTAACGACTTAATAATGCTGGATCTTCAATATGATAACCGGTTTCGAATGGGAGGCCTAAGTATTTTACCGTCACCAGTATTTTATTCTGTTTCGGTACTTTATAAGTCTGGTTTAATCTTAAATCTGCTTTATAGCTGACTGCTTGTTGAACAGGACTTTTATACTGGCCAGATTGCACTCGATATTGATAAGTCCATTTTGGGACTTTCTGTTTAGGGTCATGCCATGCAGGGGCGGTACCTTTGCTGGTCTTTAATAGCTTGAGCTGGATATTTTGCTTTTGCAGAGGTACTAACGGAATCAGACGCTTTTTAATTTTGGCAATTTCCTGTTCAAACTTACGACTGTCCTGATCGTAGTCAATCTGCTTGGTTTTTGGATTGATATACAGAGAGTTCACCTGAATTAACTGATTCGAGGTTTTGGATTTAAAATTATAATAATACAGTTGAGGTAGGCGTCCGCGACCATCGAGATAATGGCGCAACAGATAAAGTTTCTGGTCTTTGACTTCATAACCCAAAACCTCAATATTCTGTGGGCCACCGACAGTGGCGAAAGCGGATACAGGAATGCCAAGGGCGAGCAAAAGAGCTGCAATTCTTATTTTCATCACTGATCAGGCCTCATTAAAAACGTGCTTTTATGGAAGTAATTTAACTATAAATACAGTAGAAATAATGAAGTTTGATCAGCACTCATTTAAACAGTTTTGGCTTTAGGTGTTGAGTAGATTAATCATGTCATGTGCGATGACGGCTGCCAGTTTATTGAGACGTTCCTGTGGTGTGCCTTTAATATAATACTGGAACTGGTGAGTCTGAAGACCATCATAAACAGCGGCGAAGAAAGTACCTTCCGGTTTATCAGGTGTTGCACTACCGCCTGGTTTAAGCAGGCCAGTACAGGCAATAATCCAGTCAGCCTCCTGAAACATTTTTTTACCTGCCTCAGCCAGAGCAACCGTTACAGGCATGGATTCAGCTGAATGGGTACTAATCAGATTCGGAGAAATTCCCAAAACATTAATCTTCACGGACGGATCGTAGCATACCAGACCACCCAACAAGATTTCAGCACCTTCATTTTTGCAAATTGAAAACTGACTGGTTAAATAGCCAGAACTTGCACTTTCAATAAAAGCAATCTTGATGTTTCTTTGTTCCAGCAGGCCACAACATGTTTTAATCATAATGTCTATTTTGTCTTAGAAGGTAATCCTTATTCCAATGTAGTCCCATTTTGCTTTTGTATCAACTGTGAGATTATTTCTTTATTATGATGAAAGGTAAAATATTTTTGTAATTTTAGTATTCCAAACGTAAGTTTGGCAGTTGTTAAACTGATTGCTTAATGCTTGGACAATATTTGAAATTAATGGTTTTAACTTGCTCTGATCAGTGGTAAAAATAAAAATAAAGTGCGTAAGGAAAGTAGGTTGTAAGAATGAAAACCACAGTAAAGTATTCCGTATTAAAAAGTCTAGATTATCAACTGGGTACTCCTTTATTTCAGGAAGAAATTGAGGCAGATGGTCAATATTTTGATCAGATCCCAAGCATCATTCATTACCAGAATTTAAAGTTTAAAGTCAAAAGCAAAGAATTAAAGCGTTTATATCTGGCCGAAGAGCAAGAAGAAAGCCAAACCATTATTGTAAAAGTGGTCGCAATCTAAAAATAACTTATTAAAAATAAGCCTCTTAAAATAAGAGGCTTATTTATTGGATAAAGATCGTTAAAATAAAATTTGATTAGATTTAATAAAAAATTTAATAATAGGCTTCTTTCATAAATCACTTTTTACACAGTTCTAAATTGTAGATTCCAGCGATTAAATTGAATCTCAAACCAAGTCTTTTCCCTCTGTTTCTATAACGTTCTGCAAGGATTTTGAAAGTTTTCAAACTGCCAAATACATGCTCAATGCCAATTTTTCTTTTATTGATTTCCTGATTATAAATCTTTAGTTCGGGATCTAGTTTGCAATGCTTCTTTGCTTTTAGAGGCAATAGGCTATTTGAATATACTGCATAAATCCCTTGATAACCCTTGTCTGCAAGGATAAATGCCTCGAAGAGAATTTGATTCAAGTTCCTTTTAAAGAGTTCAAAATCATGTACAGCACCACAACTGGTGCATAAACTCAGAATTTGCTGAGTTCTATAATGAATGATGGCCTGTACTTTGAAAGTATGTACCTTCTTCTTGCCACTATAGCTTCTCTTCTGTTTTTTAGGTCTTTGTATTGGAATTTCTGTAGCATCTACAATCACAACATTCCAGTCTATGCCTTCACCTTCAGGCAAATTCTTCGGTAAATTAAATAAATTAGACTGGATCAGGCAGTCCTCTACATGACGGACAATTCTTGAAGCAGTTGGCTCTGCCACACCATAACTTGTTGCGACATGGAACAATGTTCGATATTTACGCTAGTAACTTAAACACAGAAGGATTTGATCTTCTATACTTAATTTGGACGGTCTGCCTTTAGCAGGGATATGCATTTTAAGTTGTTTAACCATTAAATCAAAGGTTGACCATGAGATGCCTGTATATCGCTTGAACTGTGTTTCAGAACACTTCTTTGAATCGGTATATTTCATTCGCAGATTATGCATGATTATTTAAAATTGTTTGGTACAAATAATAAGCAAAATATTGATCGTTTTTTGATTTATGAAAAAAGATCTAATGTCAGAAAGTGATATGAAAGAAACTCAAGGCGGTATAACTGGACCATATGTGTGTGCGGAATGTGGTGGTAGACATGGTGGTATCTACTCACCAAATTACTGTCAATATTATTACATTAAGCTACAATAGTAATTTAACAAAGATAGGAGTTTAAATCTTACTCCTATCTTTTATTCTAGAGACAAATATATGACTACTAATCCTAAAATTGGACCACACGAAGAAATAGAACTTGAGTTAATGAGAGTAAATCAAAAAAAAATTGCATTATTTGATTTTTTTCCAGAAGAATTCAGAGAACCTTGTGAGAATGGTGAGATAAATTTAATTTTTAGTAAGATTAAATCTAGACTGAAAGACTTAGAGATTGATGTATATATTTTTTATATACATAATGAAAAAGATAATGCTTATAGATTATTAGACTTAATTAATAAACAATTAAATATCGAAAAAATAAATATTGATTTAGAACGAGAAATTGGGCATATTTTAGGCTATGAAGAAAAAGATATTGATTTTTATATTGATAAAATTCAAAATTCAAAATTCAAAATTCAAAATTCAAAATTCAAAATTCAAAATTCAAAATTCAAAATTCAAAATAAGTAAATTATGAAAAAATCGTATATTAACTCTTATTCCCATTAATACTATTGCACAACCATTTATATCGTTAGATGATGAGTTTAATAAAACAGGTAAAGCCTCAACCTCCATTTACTCTTCACTTTTCATAGATAATTCATCAGATTTTTTATTCCGAAATCCTGGTTACCAATTAAAAAATAATGAAAAAACCACTCAAAACTATAATTCTTTTAATATTACCCCATCTATTAATTACAACTTATATAATAATTTCATTATAAATACTACTGTTAGTGGAAATATAAGTAATTCTAATCTTAGAAAGAATACAGATTTTCGAAAAGAAAGCGAATTTTATTTTGTGCCTTGAACATGAGTCTTAGTGCGAAACAGCTAGAGCAATATGCCCCTCTTGATCCACCAGCTCAAAAAATGATTGAACTGGCACAGCAGAAACTGAATTTATCAGCACGAGGTTACCATCGGATTTTGCGTGTTGCCCGAACCATTGCCGATCTTCATCAAAGTCCAGATATTCAGACTGGGCATTTATCCGAAGCCTTGTCTTATCGCGGGCAGCACGTTTGATTAACTTAATTTGAGAATCCAAGTAATAAAAAAGGCGACCTAAAGTCACCTTTTTTATTCAGAGAAAATTAGAAGCTATAACCTAGTCCGAATACTACTTTGTTCTTTTGTTTCACATCCATACGATCATAACCACCGATGATGTAATTGATGCTTGCAGTAACACCAGTATCTGCAAAAGGTTTAATAATTTTAAAAATATAAAGTCAAGGTAAATTGGCAACTGAAAAGGCCTAATTTGTGATTCTATGTAATATGGTCTGCTATTTGAAAATGGGTTTTTCTTTTTTTATATTTAATGATCTAATTTTTAAAAAATTAGGTTAAGCATGTATAAAAAATTATAATTTAAAATAATTAATAAAATTCAATATCTTTATAAATATAATTATATTTTATATAAGTATCAAAATGTATTTCTAGATTTTATTTTAAATTTAAGCGTATATACAGTTTTTTGATTAAGTTATGAATTTAATTGAAAAATAAAGTTTATTAAAGATAGAAAGCTTTCAATATGTGTTCATTCTATTATTAAAAGTAATTTATGTTTCTTATAAATCTAGACTTCAATTACTTAACTTACCTTTTTTTACATTGAATTAATATGTAACAGGTAATAACTTGGCGAATTTTTAAAAATAGGTAGAGTGAATATTAAGTCGAAACCTAATCATCGGCGATTTAAAGCAAATAGTAAGGAGTTACACCATGGCTAATAATCAACAGCAAAATCAGCAAGACCAACAGAACCAACAACAACAGCAACAGCAAGACCAACAACGTCAGCAAAACCAGAATCAAAATCAGCAACAGCCGAACCAGCAGCAGCAACAGCCGCAGGGACAGCAAAACCAACAGCGTCAGCAGGGCCAACAGGACCAGCAACGCAATCAGCAACAACAGCAACAGCCACAACAAGATAACCAGCAGCAAAATTTGCGTAATCAATAAGATTAGTCAAAGCTGCAGCGTTCATATCTAAGCTGTGTAATCTCTACAAAAAACCGCCTTCTTTAAGGCGGTTTTTTTATTGTTCAGAATAAATCAGCATTGAATATTGGATTTTACTTTATAAAAGTCGAGCGCATTTTTCAGATCTTTCAGTAATTCCTGCTCCTCATATTCTTGTGGCATTAGTTTTATTAGGGCCGGCATATAATGAGTTTTATATTCTTTAGGATAATCCTCACATAAAATATGTGTTCTTTCCTCAAGGCTAATAGTAGAAGAATCTAATTTATCTAAATAAGCACTCAATCGGGCATCTGATTGTTCAAACTGAGCTTTCACTGCTGGATCAGGTTCAGCTGATACATCTGCCTGTTGTTTCTGGCAGCCTGTGATCGCCAATGCCAATAGGGTAATTATGAATAGTGATATTTTCATGGCAACAATATATTGTTATCAGTCGTTGGAAAAATTATAAAGAGAAATGAGTGAAAGAGCACCTGCCTTTAAACTCATTGACAGCTGAGAAAATAAAAAATGAAAAGGACTTTGATAAAATAAGTAAAATATCTACCAATATGTATAAGTTGCATATCTGCTTTTATGACTCACTTGATTGAATGAAAACTGAATGAATCAAAGTTTTTTGTATTTAATTGCATCTAAGTTGATGAAAAATAGCCAATAAAATATAAAACATAACCTATATTCAACATTTAGTAAAAAAGCCTCTATATTTCATATACATATTAGATGCATGACAAGTGGTACTTTATCACCACTACAACAACTCAGATAAAATAATTTAAAATCAGCAAGTTAAAAAGCCCTGTTTAATCCAGACAGTTAAGCAGGGCCCATTTTTTAGATCATAAATATGTCAAAAATAGATGATTCTCCGATATTTATCCTTCACATAAGTTTTCATATACAACATAAAACCTGAAAATACGTTCAAGTGTGAAACATGAATAGATGTTATTTATATATCTCTTTTCATGAAAAGACAGGGTAGAGCTATGATGAGATGTATCTGTGCATTTGGTATGGGTGTCATGGTGGGATGTTGCTTTAAATCTTGCAAAGAAAAAATGTGCCGGATGATGAGCAAGGATCAGGGTACCAAAGACCAAGCGCCAAAACATGAAGAGAGTGTGCAAATTTAGAGGCTATAGCTTGCCTGTACGATCGCAGTACAGGTGAGTGATTCAATAGTTTCAAGGTAAATAAATCGTGGAGCTGTAAGCCATTATCTTTAAAGCAACTAAGCTCGATCCATGATCGAGCTGTTCACAGTCAGGAGAAACACATGTTCCAATTTATATGTTGTTTATTTGGTCTTCATGGTGCGACTGAAATTGATTACACAGTCGATGATTTCGAAGTCAAAAAGTGTCGTGATTGCTTGAAAGATTTAAATTAACTCTCTAGACCTTCGCGGTATAGATGGATGTTGAATCCCCGTTTGATATAGCTCGACGGGGTTTTCATTTTTTATTATTGATATTTGAAAATAGAACCAACATATCAGCGCTATATTTTTATAAATTATTGATAGTTAATTAATAAATATTATTAAAATAAGAATTTATCTATTTTCATTTTTTAAGTTAAGCATATAAATACTTACCCTACCTAAATTCATGCTTTAAGTGTTATTGCAATATGCGATATTTAGGTTATACTCTAAATATAGCAAAATGCGATAAATAATTATGCATGTGATCACTCACGCTCGGATTCTGGAAGCAATACAAAAGTGGCCACACGCTGAAACTGCATTGGATGGTTGGTATCGAATTATCAAGGCCAATGATCCTAAGGATTTTGCCGACATGAAGCGATTATTTCCCGCAGTCGATAAAGTCGGGAAATTTCATGTCTTTGATATTGGTGGCAACAAGATCAGGTTGATTGCAGTTGTAATCTACCAGGCAAAACGTGTCTATATTCGCCATGTCTTATCCCATCAGGAATATGACAAAGGTCATTGGAAGGAGGCTTAATATGAATGCAATGATTAAACAGGCCGTTGATCACTGGCGTTATGTTGCACCATTGCTCAGCAAGCCAGAAACTGAAGAAGACTTTAATACCCTTACTGAAGCTTTAGATGAACTTCTAGATATTGTAGGTGATGATGAATCGCATCCTTTAATGGGGCTGATTCTTCAATTGGGTGACTTAGTCTCAGCTTACGAGCATGAGCATTTGCCGATGCCAGAAGGAGATGGACGTACTGCATTGGCTTTCCTGATGGAACAGCATGGCCTAAGCCAATCAGACCTATCTGATATAGCTACCCAGTCGGTCATTTCTGAAATCCTGAATGGTAAACGTCAGCTCAATATCCGCCATATTAAAGCTTTGTCTGAACGTTTTAATGTTTCTGCAGATACTTTCTTTTAAGTAATAAGAAATTAAATTATAAATTGATCTATGAGCTGTGTTTTCTGGAAGCAGGTTGCACAACCAGGCAGATTTAGATTAAACAAGAAGTCTATATAAGCTCTGATTAGAAGAATATATGTTTATTAAAATGTATGGAAAACATAAATATTATTGATGTTTAACCTTATATGTCCTAATAATTTTCTAAGCATCTAGAGGAAAGGGAATATATATGACAACTCATGCAGACCACCAAACAGAGCAAGAAGATAATCCGCAAAAAGAATCTAATGATGATAAAGGCAATCAAGCAACCTATAAGGGTGTAAAACCTGAGAAAAAGCCTAATGCCGAGCCAGAGCATCCACTGAGGGAGCAAAAGTAAGATATTAATATCAGAAAGCTCTAATTAAATTTAGGGCTTTTTAGATTTTGATTTAAGTTTCGGAAAATTTCTGCTTTACCTTACTGGGAAGATGAAATTAACGATCAATCTTTAACAGTCCATCCCAACTAAAATAATTCTGGCTTAGATACTGTTGAGACATGGCCCAGCTCCGGTCAGGAATTTTAGCTGCTCCAATTGCCAGCTTTTGATCCCCAAATCTTTCTTTTACTTTTTCTAGCGCTTGTTGAAGCTTCTCATTTTTCTCGATCTGAGCATGGTCCGAGAGCAAGTCATAGACATAGGCCGATTTAGGTTCAAGCGCCGTTAGAATAACCCCACATTTTTTAAACTCAACACCTTCTAAAAACAGTTCATGCATCTGTTGCATCAACGCCCGGTTCATTATAACAGCGGAATCACTGGGTTCAGAAAAAGCGATATTGACAGATTGATGATAAAAGGGTTCGTTCTTGTCAAAAGGATTGGATTGAGCGAAAGCAATGATGCAACCACATAAGGATTGATCTTCTCTCAAGCGTTTGACGGCATTTTGCAGGTAATCACTCATAGCCTCCGTTAAAGCTTCAAGATCTGTTACTCGGCAACCAAATGAGCGTGAAGAAATAATCTGCTTCTTGGGCTGGCACGCCTGTTCCAGTTCAATACAGGAAATTCCCTGTAATTCCATCACAGTTCTTTGCATAAGAACTGAAAATAATTTTCCGATTCGATGGTAATCGGCCTGAGCTAAATCAAGAACAGTATGTATACCTAAGTTCTTCAACTTTTTACTCTGCTGGCGCCCAACCCCCCAGACTTCAGCAACATCAATCAAGCTCCAGAAGTAATCTCTATGTTGTGGATGCATAGAAGAAAGATCGCAAACCCCATTAAAGCGTTTGGCTTTCTTGGCCATATAGTTGGCTAATTTGGCCTCGGTTTTGGAACGACCAATACCGACACAGACGGGTAGGCCAATCCATTGCAAAATACGCCGTCGCATATCCTGACCATATTCTGTTAAATCATGATCTTTTGCATAAGCTGTAATTTTCAGAAAGCATTCATCTATGGAATAAACTTCCTGTTCATCAGGGGCTACATATTCAGACAGAATAGAATGAAAACGTTTGGACATTTCTGCATATAGGGCATAGTTGCTGGATAGCACTTGAACTTGATGCTGTTCGACAATATTGCGTATCTGGAAGAATGGAACAGCCATTTTAATGCCGAGATCTTTTGCTTCCTGCGAACGTGAAACTACACAGCCATCGTTATTTGACAGCACGATCACAGGTACCTGATTCAGTTTCGGATTGAATAGGCGCTCACAACTGACATAGCAGTTATTGACATCAATCAGCGCATAGATTTCCTGCTGATATTTCATCTGAATTTTTTAATGACGTTGGTGACCACACCCCAGATTTCAAATTGCTGACCTTCTACAGGATGAATATCGGGATAGTCGTCATTCTCGGCTTTTAGCCAGCAACCCTTTACATCGATAATCAGCCGTTTGACAGTAAATTCGTTATCTACACAGGCAATCACAATATCTCGATGTTGCGCTTCAATGCTACGATCCACAATCAGGGCGTCATTGATATCAATACCTGCATTCAACATTGACAGCGAATTGGCTCGAACAATAAAAGTAGCATTAGCGTTATTAATCAGGAATTCATTCAGGTCGAGTTTTTTATCAATATAATCTTGTGCAGGTGAGGGAAAACCAGCCTGAACGCGTTCAGTAACTAAAGGAATTTCCATTTGGGTAACAGGATCAAACTGGCGAATATCACTGATTTCATTTTCTTTTTTAAGTGATTTTAAGTATGCTTTGATATCCAGGACTTTGGATTCAGGTACACGAATTACTTTGGTTTCTTCGGCCTTTTTTCTGCCTGCACCAATTCTAAAGCCCCCATGCGAATTTGTCATAAACCTGCTACTTCTTGATTGTTGTTACATTAATCAAGATTGTAATGATTGCTTTATTTTTATACAAATAAATTAAATGCTTTAAAATCAGATACTAATAATTAAATTGCTTTTATATTTCAGTTTTCCGACAAACGGGAATCTCGTAGCTTTGCAATAAATTCATCCCGCATTTCGAAGAAAAACTCACTTGCTTCCTCATGATTGCAGTGCAGCCAGTCCTGTCTTGACTCTTTCGGTATCACAATAATCGAGCGTTTTTCATCATTCGGATTATGGAATTGATTCATAAAAGGATGCTGATTCGCATTAATTGTGAGCATTGAAAAAGACCGAACTTTTTCACCCTCAATGATTGCATCATCATAAATGGCTGCAACAGTAAAAGGATCGCCGTCTTCACGAGAAATAGCATACCAATGAGATTTGCCATTAGTGTATTTGGGTTCATAGAACGTATCTACAGGTACCAAAGCAAACTGATTGTTTTTCCAGGCATGCCGAAAACTTGCTTTTGAGGCAACCGTTTCAGTCCGGGCATTATAAGTATGCCGACCAAATTTTAATTCTTTGGCCCAAGAAGGAATAAGCCCAAACCGTGCGATATCCAGTTCAAACTCGTCAGCACCGCGCATAATGATGGGAGCAGGAGCCAAGGGATATACATGCGTTTTCATATCCAGTTCAAGTTGCTCTTCATGAATATCTAATAAAGAGAGACGGCTTTTTGAGGGGAATTCATAGTTTGAACACATGGGCGAACGCTCTCATGATGATCTATCATGAGAATTAAAATATAAGAGAGATAAGTGCAAAACAATTTGAATATCGTAAGTTGGATTTTGACCAGCAAGCAGGATTTTTATTTTATAAGTATATATTTAGAGCCTAAAAATAGACTTCCTTCATAAATCATTTTTCAACCAATTTAATTGTTTATCTTTCACCCAATCTAAATTGTATATGCCAGCAAGTAAATTAAACCGCAGGTTTAATCGTTTACGACGATTTCTATATACACAAGATAAAATCTTAAAACATTTCATCCTTCCAAATACATGCTCTACTTGAATTCGTCTACGACCAATCTCTTTATTTAACTTTTTTAATTCAGAATCTAGTTGTTCAGTTTTCTTTGCTTTAGATGGCATGAGGCATCCAAAACCCAATTTCTTTATCCCTAAATACCCCTTATCAACGATAAAAAGGGCTTAAATTTTAATTTCCTCATGCTTTTTTTAAATATTTTAAAATCATGCATGCTTCCATGACTTCCACATACACTCAGTATTTCACCTGTTGTATAGTGCATAGATAGCTGAAATTTAAAGGTATGTCGCTTTTTTTACCGCTATACCATTTCTTCTGTTTTTTTTGGACGTTGAACTAATATTTCAGTTGCATCAATCACAACAACTTCCCAATCCACTTCATCTCGATTAGGAAGTTGTTTTGGCAAGTTAAATTTTCCAGAACGGATTAAGGTATCTTCAATAACACGTGTGATACGAATTGCACTCGTTTCAGATACACCGTAACTCATACCAAGATGAAAAAACGTTCGATATTCTCTCCAATATTCTATACATAAGAGCAAACGATCTTCCAACGGTAATTTATGCGGTCGTCCTTTACCAATATGACAAGGTAAATGCTTATTTAGCTCGGCCAACATGAGGTTAAATGTAGCCCAACTAACACCGGTAAGCCTACGAAATTTAACGTCTGATAATTTTTGAATATCTTTGAATTTCATCCAAGAATTATCCCTTGAATTAAATAATTTTGCTGATTAATTTAAGATCAAATAAATTGTACGTTTTTTGATTTATGACGGAAGTCTAATATTTAACTCAATAATATTTTAAGTAAATTTAATATTATGAAAAGATTAAACTTTTATTTAATCTATACAGATATACATAATTTAACTTTTTATTTAAAAAAACACTCCAAATGGCTTTGGAAAGCTACAAATATAGATGTTAGTTATATAGGCTTGCATTTATGAGCATGAGGTGAAAGATGAAGTTATTAACGTTA
Source organism: Acinetobacter sp. YH12249 (assembly GCF_013417475.1). NCBI lineage: Bacteria > Pseudomonadati > Pseudomonadota > Gammaproteobacteria > Moraxellales > Moraxellaceae > Acinetobacter > Acinetobacter sp. YH12249. The sequence goes on from NZ_VPDX01000017.1 coordinate 76,017, forward strand.
ATTGGTGCAGGTGTACTTGCGAGTTATTGTTATAAGAAAATGAAATACAAAAAGGACGGTTCAAACAATCCTACTCCTCAGAATGAACAGGTAGACAGTCAAGCAGCAAACCCTGTTGAATAATAGACCTCTTTCATAAATCATTTTTTGCTCAGTTCCAAGTTGTAGATTCCAGCGATTAAATTGAATCTCAAACCAAGCCTTTTACCTCTATTTCGATAACGCTCAGCAAGGATTTTGAAGGTTTT